>CAKTER010000035.1 GCA_934552695.1 uncultured Eubacteriales bacterium | reverse complement strand
GGTGGTACTCATCAATGCTCCGGTAGGGACGAACAGCAGGCGGCGCAGGCGGCCGGCCATCAAATCCGGAAAAAGCCGGGCGCAAAACGTTAGGGCCGAACAGGCACAGCCGCTGCCTCCGGCATGGGTATCCTGGGTCTCGCCGTCAAAAATCAACAGGCCGCAATCGGTGTAGTTTTCCCCCAAAACCAGCCCCTCCTGCTGGGCCAGCTGCCGCACCAGCGCCACCCCCACCCGGCCCAGGTCGCCGGTCACAATCCAATCGTAATCGGCGGGGCTGCGGCCCGTGTCCCGAAAATGGGCCAGCAGGGTATCCACCGCCGCCGGGGCCATGGCAGCCCCCATGTTATTGGCGTCGGTCACCCCCATGTCCACAATACGGCCGGTGGTCACATGGGTCACCGCCACGCCTTCGCCCGCAGCAGCCAGCAGCGCCCCGCCAAACCCGGTGACGGTCCAGGTAGAGGTAGGCGGTCGCTGGGTTCCCATATTCAAAGGGAACCGGAACTGCTTCTCGGCGGAGCAAAAATGGCTGGAGGCCCCGGCGGCGATCTGGCGGCCAAAGCCGCCGTCAATCAGCATGGCCCCCAGCCCCAAAGCTTCCCCCATGGTGGAACAGGCCCCGAACAGCCCCAAAAACGGGCGCTTGAAATCCCGGAGGCCAAAGGTGGAGCCGCAGCATTGGTTCAAAAGGTCGCCGGTCAACATGTAGTCCAGCTGCTCCAGCCGGCAGCCGCCCTTTTCCAACAGCAGCTTCATCCCCTGCAAAACCATGGCGCTTTCCGCCTGCTCCCAGCTTTTTTTCCCGGCCATGGCATCGGGAAGCACCCGGTCGAAGGCGTTTCCCAAAGGCCCCTGCCCTTCTTTGGGCCCGGCAACCGAGGCCACGGCGGTGATTACCGGGCGGCTGGGTAGCTGTACCGTTTGTTTGCCCAATCGCTTGCTCATCCTACCGCCCCTCCCGTCAGCCAAAAAACCAGCCCCACCACAAAGGCAGTGAGGGTGCCGTACACAATGACCGGCCCGGCCAGTACAAACATTTTGGCTCCCAGCCCAAACACCCAGCCTTCTTTTTTAAATTCGATAGCCGGGGATACCATGGAATTGGCGAAGCCGGTGACGGGGACAATAGTACCGGCCCCGCAAACCTTGCCCAGTCGGCTGTAAAGCCCCAACCCGGTCAAAATGGCGGCCAAACCAATCAGAACAATGGTGGTAAAAAGCCCGGCATTGTCCGGGCTGGCCCCCTGGTGACGGGCAAAGTTTGTGATTCCCTGTCCCAAAACGCAGATGAGCCCGCCGGAAACAAAGGCCCGCAGGCAGTTTTTCCCCACCGGGCTGGGGGGTGCCATTTGCTTGACCAGTTTCTGATAGGCTTGCTGGCCTTTTTTTGAATTATCCATACAATCCCTCCTAAGCTAAGCGTAAAACCCCGGAACAAATGCGTAGAGCAGCGCTCCCACAAGCTTTCCCAGTGCCAGCGCCAGCAAAAAGACCGAGAGCCCGCGGGTGAGCCGGCAACGGCGCATAAACACCGGGATGACGTCCAGCACTTCGGCCAGAGAAATGGACAGGCAACCCACAAATATCCCGGTGGCACCGGCGCATAAAACTGCCAAAGCCCATCCCAAGTGCAGGGAGGGGCTGCCCAGCAGGGTCAGGGCCCCGCCAAAGCCCCCCAGCATCATAGCGTCCTCATACAGGGGGATGTGCCGGATGGTACCGCTGCGTTGAGCCAGACGGGGGACAATACCAATGACCACCAGAAAGGCAAATACCCCGCCGGCCACCACCACGCCGCCGGCGGCTCCCACAAAAACGCACAGCAGCGGCCCCACCGCCGTCACGACGGCCCCTCCTCCCGGGCCGCTTGCTTACTCAGCGAGTCCAACGTGCTGGCAATGATCTGCTCCTCGTAGGTTGTCATTTGCACCTGTACCGGCGTGGGGTCTTGGGTCAGCCGCCAGCGGGAAACATGATTGAAAAATACGACAATGCCTACCAGCAGGCCGATGGCATAGGGAATTTCCACCAGGTAGGGAGTTTCGGTGGGCTTTCCCATAAACAGCTGGTACAGGGTGCGGAAAATATGGGGCATTTGGGCATCGTTGTGAAAGCTCATAATGGCGACGGCCGAGCCCGCAAATAAAATGAGGGCAATCCCCAGCACTTTCAGCCCTTCCCTTACCGGGGAAACCGCCTTCGCCCGGGGGACGTACTCCACCACCACGTCGGTCTCGCCCATCGGGTTCACCGTGGCCTTGGGCTGGCAGGCCGTAACGGCTTTTACCACGTCCAGCCCGGTGATAAGATAGCTGCTTTTTTTGTCGGTAGGGATGGTTAAGAGCACCAGCTTTTCCAGCGCCCCCTGTCCCTCGGCGGCAAAAACATCGGCCACATCCTTTAAAAACACGGTTTTCCGTCCGGTAACGGTTGCTTTTTTGACCAGCTTGATATATACGTCCACAACGCCGCCTCCTATTGATAGACTTAGTATGGCGCCGGGCACAAAAAAAATACGCCGGAAACGGGTTCCGGCGTAAACAGAACAGATTTTTTACTTTTGGTCGGGCACGATATAGCTATCGATGACCATATCCCCATCCTGATAGGGGGCAATGGCAGCGGCAAAGGCTTTCAGGTGGTCGCTTTTGGCATGGAAACGCAGGGCGTCCTTGTCCACATATTTTTCAATAAACTGTAAGGTCACCTCGTCCTCGGCGGAAACATACAGGCGGTAGCTCAGCACTCCGGCTTCCTGACGGGAAGCGGCAATGCAGGTGGCTGCCAATTTTACAATTTCATCCCGTTTTCCGGGCTTAGCTTTGATTTCGGCCAGTGCCAGCAGCATATAAATCCCTCCTTATGCTTAGAAAGAAATGACATCCTCTTCATCGGAGGAATCTTCGTCCTCATCCTCGTCGTCCCAGCAATCCCAATCCATATCGTCGCAATCGCAGCGATCCTCCACAAACAGGCGATAGAAGGAATAGCCCAGGCACAGCATAAACAGCAGGCTCACCAGCAAAACGGTGTGCCGGGTCTTTTTTAACGAAAGCCCCACCAAAACGCCGCCCAGCAGCGCCGTAACCCGGCAGACCCGCTGGCCGCAAGGCTCCAAATGGTCGTAGCAGTCTTTTACCTCTTCCCAAAAAGCCAAACAGGTTTCAAACATGGCAAGTTCTCCTTTCGGTTTTACTCATTCCGCCAAAATCAGGCCAAAGTGATTCCGCTCCTCCCCCACCTTCCGCAGGGTATGGATTTCTAACCCAAACTGCCGGGCGGTGGCAAACACGTCAATGCCGCAGGCCTCCATGGAGGGGATAGCCTTTTCCGGCTGGCGGCACCCCGCCGGGTCGCATTCTTTGCACAGCTTGCACATTCCGCTGCCAAAGGCAATGGCTTTATAGTAGCCGTCCAAAAAAAGCTCTCGGGCCGTGGCGGCAGCCAGCGCCGTCGCATTCCAGCCGTGGATGCGGAACAAAATCCCCTTGGTGTAGCAATCCAAAATGGCCCGGGTTTTGTCGTAGGACGGGGCCTTGGGCGGACAGCAATGGTTTTTGCCGTAGCTCCCGCACCCAAATTGACATTTAAACACCGTCCAGGGGGCGGTCACCACCAAATGGGGATCGATGACGATGGCCGGGTCGGCCCCCTGCTCCTCCAGCCGGACAATATATGTTTCCAGATTGATTTCCATGGTCATTTTCCTTTGCCGGGCAGTCCCTTACCGGGTTTTCGGTTGTCGTTATCCGGCGAATCAGCGGCCAAACAGCCGGCTAAAGGGGCTCCGCTTTTCGGCGTGCGCCGGTTCGGGGTAATCCACGCCAAAGGTGTCCACCGTAACGGTCAGCATTTTCTGCTCCTGCACCGGACGGTCGCCGGGCTGGGTTTGGGTGCGGGCAATTTTGTCCACGGCCTCAAAGCCCTCAATCACCTTGCCAAAGGCGGCATACTGGCCGTCCAAATAAGGAGCGTCGGCATGCATAATAAAGAACTGGCTCCCCGCCGAGTTGGGGTCCTGGGTGCGGGCCATGGAAAGCACGCCGGGGGTATGCTTCAGCTCATTTTGAAAACCGTTTTGCGAAAATTCGCCGTCAATGCTGTACCCCGGGCCGCCGGTACCGGTGCCCTGGGGGTCGCCGCCCTGAATCATAAAGCCGGGGATGACCCGGTGAAAAATAATACCGTCATAGAACTTTTTGTTGATGAGGGAGACAAAGTTGTTGACGGTGTTGGGGGCGATTTCGGGATACAGCTCCGCACGAATCACGTCCCCGTTTTCCATAGTAATGGTCACGATTGGGTTTGCCATACTCTTCACTCCTTTGTTATTCGTTGCCGCAGGGCCTCGTACAGCAGCACGCTGGCGGCTACCGCAGCGTTCAGGGATTCCGCTCGTCCCGGCATGGGGAGGGTCAGCCGCCCGTCCGCCCAGGCCCGGGCCTGTTCCGAAAGCCCTGCCGCTTCGTTTCCAATTAAAATGGCTGCGCTGTGCCGCAGATTTGTGGCGTAGGGGCTTTCCCCGGCCAGGTCGGCGGCATATACCGGAATGCTCCGGCTGCGACACGCTTCTATCATATCATAAAGCTCTAAATTTTGCAAAACCGGGATGTGAAAACAGGAGCCCATGGTGCTTCGTAATACCTTGGGGTTGTACAAATCGACCGACCCCCGGCTCAGCAGCACGGCGGAAGCGCCGGCGGCGTCGGCAGTACGGATGATGGTACCCAGATTCCCGGGGTCTTGCAGGTTTTCGGCCAGCAAAAACAGCCCATCGGGAACGCTCAGCACGTCCTCCAGCCGGTAGGTACGCTGGCGGCACACCGCCAATACCCCTTGAGGCGTTTGGGTGTCGCTGAGGCTTTCAAACAGCCCCTTGCCCAGCACCACGGTTTTGGGGGCCCGGCCGGCCCAGCGCTCCAGTCCTTTTTCGGCATAGGCGGCGGAAAAGACCAGGCATTCCGTTTCCCAGTCCGGGGGCAGCTCCGATAAAAACCGTTCGCCCTCGGCCAAAAACACGCCTTCCTTGTCCCGCACGCTTTTGCGGCTTAGGCTTTTTAAATACTTATAATAGGGATTGGCGCTGCTTTCAATCTGCATAAGCGCTCCTTTCCGGTTACTTTTCCAAAAACTTTTGAATGTCCTTGCTGCTGCCCATCAACACCACGGTGTCGGCCTCGGTAAACACCCGGTTAGCGGCCGGGGTCACATCCACGGCGTCCCCGGTGCGGATGGCGGCCACATTCAGCCGGTACTTGACCCGGATATTGGATTCCTGCAGCGACTTCCCCACCCACTCCGGCAGGGGCTTTACTTCCAAAATCCCGTAATCCTTCGAGACCTCCATAAATTCCAAAAAGTTCCCGTACATCAGGCTGTTGGCCAGCCGCACCCCCATTTCCCGCTCGGGAAAAATGACCCGGTCGGCGCCAATCCGCTCCAAAATCAGCCGGTGCTGGTTGCTTTGGGCTTTGGCCACAATATAGGGGGCCCCGGCCTCTTTGGCCAAAAGCACCGCCATCACGCTGGCCTCAAAATCGCTGCCGATGGACACCACCACAATGTCAAAATTCCCCAGCCCCAGCGATTGGACGGCGCTTTCGTCGGCCACATCGATGCACACCGCCTGGGTCACAAATTCCGAGGCGGCCTGCACCCGTTCCAGGCTGGAGTCTACCCCCAGCACCAAATGCCCTTTTTCCGAAAGCTCTCGGGCCAAGCTCATACCAAACCGGCCCAGCCCCAGCACAACGAATTGCTTTTTCTTTGCCATAGCTTCTCCTTATTATCCAATCATCACGTTTTCCTCTGGATATCCCAGCTTGTCCTGCTCCGTCCGCTGCCGGCGGGACAGGGCAACCACAATGGTGATGGGGCCCAACCGGCCCATAAACATACACAGAATTAAAAGCAGCTTCCCCGCTGCCGACAGGAACGGCGTGATTCCGGTGGAAAGCCCGGTAGTCCCCAGCGCCGAAACCACCTCGAACACAATATCCAGGCATTCATAGTCCCACAATATCTGCTTTTCGGTTACGGTAAGCATGACTGTGACCCCCAACAGGACGGCCAAACTGATTAAAAAAACGGCCAGCGCCTTTTGGAAGTTTCCGAACGACAGGGTTTTGTGGAACATAACCGTATTTTTGCGGCCCTGAATCACCGAGCGCACTGCAAAAAACAATACACCGATGGTAACGGTTTTTACCCCACCGGCGGTACTAACCGGGGAGCCCCCGATAAACATCAGAAAAATGCTCATCAGCTTCGAGGCGTAGGTCAAGTCCGCCTGGGAAATGGTATTAAATCCGGCGGTCCGGGTGGTGGTCGATTGGAACAGGGCTGCCATCCACTGGTTTCCCAAGCTCAGGCTGCCCATGGTGTCCGGGTTGTTATGCTCGGCCAGCCAAAAAAACACCATGCCGCCAAACAGCAGCACCGGGGTAATGGTAAGCACCAGCTTGCTGTGAAGCTCTAAATGCCCTACCCGTTGGCGAAACGACAGCTCCTTTCGACCCCGGAACAGGACCAGGCAATCCCGCCACACCGTAAAGCCCAGCCCGCCGATCACAATCAAGACAATCACAATCAGATTGACAAACGGAGCCTTTACAAAGGGCATGAGGTTGTTGCTCCCCACCACATCAAACCCCGCATTGCAAAAGGCGGAAACGGAGTGGAAGATTCCCATAAACAGCCCTCGTTTTAAGCCATACTCCGGGATAAAGCATAAGCTAAGAAGCAAAGCGCCGCTCCCTTCGAAAATGACCGTACCCAAAAGCAGGCTGCGGACAAACCGGATAACGCCCCGATTGGACTCCTGCCCCAGAGATTCCTGCAAAAGCACCCGGGTGTCGTATAGGATACGCTTGCGGGCAACCATCAAGAGGATGGCCACCAACGTCATCATCCCCAGCCCGCCGATTTGAATGAGCAAAAGGATAACGATTTGACCAAACAAACTCCAATGCTGAACCGTTGTAACCACCGACAGACCGGTAACACATACCGCCGAAGTGGCGGTAAATAATGCGTTTAAAAAACCTGTCGGCTGCTGGTTTTGACTGGCCACTGGCAAATTTAACAAACAGGCCCCCAGCAAAATCAGGAAAACAAAGCTCAGAACCAGGATTCTCGTGCGATAATGGGAGCTTTTTTTCTCGTTTTTTAAAAATTTTACCGAATCCATTTTTCGGCCTCCCTTGTTTGGGCAACATTATAACAATTTTGCTTTTAAATAGCAAGCAGAACCAAAAAATTGGCCCCTTTTGCGCTATTCTGTGTTAGAATGGTTGTAATTTATTTGCGGGGAGGCGTATCCATGGCCGGTTCGATTTTTGGAAAATTATTCCGTATTTCTACCTGGGGGGAATCCCACGGAAAGGCGTTGGGTGTGGTGATTGACGGGTGTCCGGCAGGACTGCCTCTGTCCGAAGCCGATATTCAACCCCTCCTGGATCGGCGCAAGCCCGGCCAGTCGGCCTTTACCACACAGCGACAGGAAGGCGACGAGGCCGAAATCTTGTCCGGGGTGTTCGAAGGCCGGACCACCGGTACGCCTATTTCGATTCTGGTCAAAAACACCGACCAGCGCTCCCGGGACTATGGCAATTTGGCCCACACCTACCGGCCCGGCCACGCAGACTATCCCTTTGATGTCAAATACGGATTCCGGGACTACCGGGGCGGCGGACGCTCCAGCGGCCGGGAAACGCTGGCCCGGGTAGCCGGTGGCGCCGTGGCACAAAAACTGCTGGCGCAGGTGGGGATCCGGGTGCGGGCCTATGCCCAAAGCATTGGCCCTGTTGCCGTAGACCCGTCCCGGTTTTCCTGGGAAGCCTGCCCGCAAAACCCGCTGTGGATGCCCGACCGGCTGGCTGCCGCCGAGGCTGCTGCCTATTTGCAGGCCTACGCCCGCAAGCAGGATTCCGCCGGTGGCGTAGTGGCCTGTGTGGCCGAGGGCCTGCCGGTAGGGCTTGGAGAGCCGGTGTTTGATAAGCTGGACGCCCGGTTGGGGGCCGCCCTCCTCTCCATTGGCGCCGTAAAGGGTGTGGAAATCGGCGATGGCTTTGCCGCCGCCTTGGCCTGCGGCTCACAAAACAACGATGCCTATCTGTTCGGCAAGAACGGTATCGAAAAAGCCACCAACCATGCCGGCGGGGTCCTGGGCGGAATGAGCGACGGCGCACCCCTTTTGGTACGTGTTGCCTTTAAACCCACCCCCTCCATTGCCCGCCCCCAACAAACTGTGACCGACACCGGCAAGGAAACCACCCTCTCCATTGCGGGCCGCCACGATCCCATCATTGTCCCAAGGGCGGTGGTCGTGGTGGAAGCCATGACGTCTTTGGTTTTGGCCGACCTGCTTTTGGAAAACATGACAGCTCGGATGGACTCTGTCCGGCGCTTTTATCAGCCGATGTAACCCCCGAAAGGAGACCATTTATGCAAAAGATTTATACCAAAGTGACGGACAGCATGAATTTTTTTGAAAAAACCAACCCCTACGAGCTGGTAGAAGCCTTCGGCTCCCCGCTGTATGTGTATAACGAGCGCATTTTACGCCAACGCTGCCGGGAACTGAAACAAATGGTCACCTATCCCCGGTTCGTGGTGGATTATTCGGCTAAGGCCAACTGCAACCTGGCCTTTTTGCAGATTGTGCGCTCCGAGGGCTTAACGGTGGACGCCATGTCCCCCGGGGAAATTTATGCCGAACTGGCCGCCGGGTTCCCGCCGGAGGATATTTTTTACATTTGCAACAATGTTTCCGAGGAAGAAATGAATTATGCCATTCAGGCCGGGGTCGTCATCAGCGTGGACAGCCTGTGCCAGCTGGAACAGTTTGGCAACCTGTGCCCCGGGGGCAAGGTGGCGGTACGCTTTAACCCCGGCGTGGGGGCCGGTCACAGCGAAAAGGTGGTTACCGGCGGTAAAAAAACAAAGTTTGCCGTAAATCCCGAGGATATTCCGGCGGTAAAAAGCCTGCTGAAAAAGCACGATTTAAAGCTCATCGGCATTAACCAGCACATTGGCAGCCTGTTTATGACCGGCGAAAGCTATTTGGCCAGCATGGAAAACCTGTTTGAGATTGTGAAGCAGTTCCCCGACCTGGAATTTGTGGATTTTGGCGGCGGCTTCGGCATCCCCTACCACAAGGAGGACGATGAACCCCGGCTGGATTTGGAAGCCTTGGGCCGGGAAATGGACAAGCGGATGTACCGCTTTGCCGAAGAATATGGAAAAGAGCTGACCTTCCGCATCGAGCCGGGCCGCTATGTCAGCGCCGAGTGCTGCGTGCTGCTGGGCCAGGTTCATGCGATTAAACAAAATCACGGTACCAAGTTTATCGGTACCGATTTGGGCTTTAATGTGCTGCAACGGCCGGTGATGTACGATTCCTACCACGGGGTGGAGGTGTATCGCCATTGCGGCCTGCCCTCCTCCCAAACCGAAGCCGTGACCATTGTGGGCAATATTTGCGAAAGCGGCGATATTTTGGCCAAAGACCGGGTACTGCCCGAAATTCACCGGGGGGATTTGCTGGGGGTTTTGGATGCCGGGGCCTATGGCTACACCATGGCCTCCACCTACAACAACCGGCTGCGTCCGGCCGAGGTGTTGTTGCGGGAAAACGGCACCGTGG
Source organism: uncultured Eubacteriales bacterium (assembly GCA_934552695.1). GTDB lineage: Bacteria > Bacillota > Clostridia > Lachnospirales > Anaerotignaceae > CAKTER01. The sequence goes on along the minus strand of CAKTER010000035.1, from coordinate 2,301 downwards.
TGCTCATTCGCCGCCGGGAGACCCTGGATGACCTGCTCCGGGGCCAGATTCTGCTGTAAGCCAAACATCAAACACAAAAAAGGAACCGCTTGCCGGAAGCTTTCCGGGCAGGCGGTTCTTTTTAAGCTCTTTTAAAATGAGGACATTTTAGCTGTCGTAGGAGCGAATGATGTTTTCGGCAATTTTCCGCCGGGGCACCCGGGCGTCCATAGCCTGTTTTTCGATGTAATAATGCGCTTCCTTTTCCGTCATGTTGTGCTTTTCAATCAGGAGCCATTTGGCCCGGTTCACCGCCCGGATGTCTGCCATTTTTTCCTGCAAAGAGCGGTTTTTTTGTTCCGCTGCCCACAGCCGGGCGTTAACGGCCGAAAGCAACCGTACCGCCGTATACAGGGCCTGCCGGGAGTTGGGCTTCGAAAGCGTCAATACCCCGGCTTCCTCCGCCTGATAGGCCACCTGCTCGTACAAATCGGCCTTTACCAGCAACAAAATCCCGGCGCTGCTTTCCGCCAAATCCAGCGCTAACTGCAAGCCGAAATCGTCGCTGAGGGGGGTGTTGATAATCACAATGTCTGCCGGGTTATCAATCGCTCCCCGCCGGGCTTCCCCCGCTGTTTTGGCCATGGTGATGGGATAGAACTCGGCAGGCGGCAGCAGTTCGGTAAAAAACTCGTACAATTTCTCCGTCCCGGTGACAATAAGCACCTGACGTCGTCGTTTTTCCAAACCCATAGCACCCTCCCGTTATTGCACCAGCAGGTCGGCAAAGCCGGCGGGCAGGGCCTGACGCACAAACTCGCTATGCTGGGCCAGGGCCAGGGCCTCCTCCCAGCTTTGCGGCAGCTGGGGCAAATGAGCCGTAATTTCCGGCCCGGCGCTATACAAATCCTCGTTCACCGGCTCCGGCAGGGGCAAATTTTTCTCAATGCCGTCCAGCCCGGCATAAATGAGCATGGCAAAGGCCAGGTAGGGGTTGGCGCTGGGGTCGGGGGAGCGGAGCTCGAACCGCTGGTAGCTGCCCTTGGCCGCCGGAATGCGGATGAGCTGCGACCGGTTTTCCGGCGACCAGCTCACATACCGGGGGGCCTTCATCTCCCCCAGCCGCCGGTACGAGGCCGGGCTGGGGTTTAAAAACACCGTAATCTCTCGGATATGGGCTAAGATTCCCGCCATAAACAGCTGGGTCATGTCGGTTCCGCCCCGCTTTTTGACCGACAAATTGATGTGCATCCCGTTGCCGCTGTGCCCGGACAGGGGCTTGGGCGAAAAGTCCGCCGCCAGCCCGTTCCGCATGGCCACCGCATGGACCACGGTTTGAAAGTTCATGGCGTTATCCGCCGCCGTCATGGCGTCGCTATACCGAAAATCAATTTCGTTTTGCCCCGGGCCCTCCTCGTGGTGAGAGCTTTCGGGCTGAATCCCCATTTCCAGCAGGGTTAGGCAAATTTCCCGGCGGATGTTCTCCCCCCGGTCGTCGGGGGCCACATCCATGTACCCGGCCCGATCAAAGGGCTGGTCGGTGGGTTCCCCGTTTTCGCCGGTTTTAAATAGGTAGAACTCCATTTCGGAGCCCAAGTTCACTTCCAACCCCAGCTCTTTGGCCCGGCTCACCGCCCGGCGCAAGATTTCCCGGCAATCTTTTTCAAAGGGGGTGCCATCGGGATATTTGATATCGCAAAACATCCGCACTACCTTCCCGTGGGTGGGCCGCCAGGGCAGCACGTTTAGGGTGCGGGGTCGGGAAACAACAGCAAATCGGACTTTACCTGGCCCCCAAAGCCCCGGATGGCCGAGGCGTCGAAGGAAATCCCCTGGGAAAAGGCCCGGGGCAGCTCCTCCGGCATAATGGAAATATTTTTTTGCTTGCCGAACACATCGCAAAAGGCCAAACGGATGAACTTGACGTCCTCCATTTCTACAAAATCCAAAACTTCATCGTAGGAATAATTCACTGTTCAGGCTCCTTCCTTCGCAAAAAAACAAAAGGACGTCCACCGCCGGTTCCCCGGTTCAGCAAACATCCTTGTCTGATAGGGGAAGTATACCTTAATTTTAATCAGCTTGTCAAGGGCTGTCAATGCAAAAAAAGTTGAAAAAAGGGCTTGACATTCTTTTCCCACAGTGATAATATCTTCCCATCAAAAGCGACAAGGACGCCGCAGACATACCCATTGTCTGTGGCTTTTTCTATCTTTCGTTCTTGGCGTAGCAGCGACAAGGGAGTCGCAGGGGACAATCGTCCCCTCTTCCCCTGTCGCTTTTTTTATTCTCAGACTCAAAAACCCAAAGGAGCGATGAACA
>CAKTER010000034.1 GCA_934552695.1 uncultured Eubacteriales bacterium | reverse complement strand
TTGCCAAGGGCCTGTATCGGATTTATCGGGAAACCCCCGCAGGCTTCCCGGAACGGTATGCGGCGCTGCTGGCGGCCTCGGGGCATGCCTCTCTGGCCGATTTGGGGAATCGGATGGGCTTTGCCTTGGATGAACCCGCCTTTTGGCAGGGGGCCTTTGCCGAGCTGAAGGCCGAGATTGACGCCTTTGTGGATGAGGTAGACCGGCTGACCCGGTAAGGGCCTGTCTTTCCTTTGCGCCGGGTTTGTGGTATTCTTCTTCAGAGAGAACAAAAAAGCCCCTGTGGGGGATAAAGGAGAAAACCGTGAAGATTTCAAAACAGGACGCACTTTTGTGGATGAGCTTTTTTGCGGCCCTGCCGGAGGACGAAGCCCTGTCTGTCCGCCAGCAGGAGCTGGTATGGGCCATTTTGGCCCAAATCGAAGGGGCGGTGAACGCCCGAAACCGGGAGCAGATGGCCCGCATCCCCGGGCTAAAGTCGCTGGAGGGCCGGACGCTGTTTGTGGGGCCGCCGGAAAAGTTTCCCCGGGGCTGCCGCTCCTGCCTGCTGGGCACGGGGCTGACCTCCATCCGCAAAACCAACCATTGCAATGTGGAATGTAAGTTCTGCTACAACTATGGCGAGCTGGACGACATTGCGCCCATTGGCGAGGGCTTGTGGGAGATTGGCGGCTCCCGGCTGTATGAGGAGGATTTGGATTTATTGCTTTCCATCCAAAAGCATCCCACCGGCGTGGCCTATGTGTATTTGGAGCCCTTTCTGGAAATTGAAAAATACTATGGGATTATCGAACGGTTTCGCCGGGCAGGCATCCACCAGCATATGTATACCAACGGCCTGCTGGCCAACGCCGAAAACCTGAAGGCCCTGGGGGAGGCCGGGCTGGACGAGCTGCGGTTTAACCTGGGGGCTTCCCACTGTGCCGACCGGGTCATCGAGGCCATGGCGCTGGCCAAACGCTATATTCCCCGGGTGGGGGTGGAAACGCCTATGACCCCGGAGCTGTATGGGGAGTTTTTGGCCAAAAAAGACCGGATTTTGGCCACAGGGCTGGACTTTATCAACTGTGCCGAGCTGCACCTAAATCCCAATAACATCGGCAATTATGCCGGGGAGCCCATGTATTTGTGTCATCAGGGGTATTTGTCCCCCATTTGGAGCCGGAGCCTGACCCTGAAGCTGATGGAGCAGGCCGCCCGGGAGGGCTGGCCGGTGGTGGTTCACGATTGCTCCAACATGACCAAGCTGGCCCGGGGCCTTCATTTGGCCGCCCGGGAGGGCAAGTGGTTTGGGGCCGGGAACTTTGCCTGCGAGTTTGACCGGCTGCCCTACGAGGTGTTTTTACCCACCTTGCAGGACGAGGAGTTTCCCTTTGTGGAGGAGGAAGAGCTGCCGCCGGGGTACCGGCCGGGGGATTTGGTGCTGTAAGAAGAAAGGAGCGGGGCCATGAAAGGGTTGTTTGTGGACGCTTGCATACGGGGGGAGGCTTCCCGGACGCTGGGCCTGGCCCGGGGCTTTTTGGACGAGCTGGCCCGGGCGCTGCCGGAGCTGGAGCTGGAAACGGTGGAGCTGAACCGGGTGCGGCCCCTACCGCTGTTTGCGGATACCCTGGCCCGGCGGGAGGAAGCGGCGCAGAGGGGCTTTGACGGCCCGGAATTTGCCCTGGCCCGGCAGTTTCGGGAGGCGGAGCTGCTGGTGCTGGCGGCCCCCTTTTGGGAGGGCACGTTCCCGGCGGCCTTTCATGCCTATTGGGAGCAGGTGTGCGTGGCCGGGCTCACCTTTTCGTTGGACGAAACGGGCTACCGGGGACTATGCCGGGGCAAGCGGGCGGTATTTATCACCACCCGGGGCGGCATTTACGAAACCGGCCCGGCGGTAGCGGATAACCATGCTCCCGGCTTTTTACGGACGGTGCTGACCATGCTGGGCGTTCCCCGGCTGGACGTGGTAGCCGCCGAGGGGCTGGATATAGTGGGCTTTGACGCCGCCGGGGCCTTGGGGGCTGCCCGGAAAAAGCTGACGGCGTTGGCTGCCGCATGGGGCCAAGAGAATAGAGGATAAACGGGGGCGCTCCGGGAGGGGCGCTCCTGCTGCTTTTTTAAGGGGGCCGGCCTGCTTTTTTTGCGGATTCCTTTGGCGCATGGGACGGGGTGCCTTCTCATACACTATAGGACGGGAGGAGGAGGGCCATGGAGCGGGGAAAATGGGTGGAGGCGTTAGGGCTGCCCGGAGAAGTGGTGCGGGGCCTGCCGCTGGTGACCCTCACCGGGAACCGGGAGGTATATGTGGAAAACCACCGGGGGCTTTTGGCCTACCAGCCGGAGCGGGTGCTCATTAAAACCGGAGCAGGCCGTCTGTGCATTGCGGGCCGGGGGCTTTGCCTGCGGACCATGGACCGGGAGGCGCTGCTGGTTTGCGGGCAAATTGACAGCTTGGGCTTTGACGGCGGGGCGGCTGGCTTTTTGGCGGGAGAACAAGAGGGAAAGGCCGGGGAGTAAATGTTACTTCACTTATGGAATTTCCTGCGGGGATATGTTATGATACACGTAAGCGGCTTTGCCGGGGAACGGTTGCTGAGCATGGCGGCCTACCGAGGGCTTTTGGTGTGGGATGTGACCCGCACCGGGGACGGGTTAACGCTGTTTGCGGCGGCCTCCGATGTGGCGGAGCTGCGGGAATTGGCCCAAAAGGCCGGCTGCGGATGCGAGGTCTGTGCCTGCCGGGGGCTCCCGATGTGGCGGCGGCGCTGCCGGGGCCGGTACGGCTGGGGAGCCGGGGCGCTGCTGTTTGCGGTGGGCCTTTCCCTGTTGTCGTCGGTGGTTTGGACGGTGAAGGTGGAGGGAAACCACAGGCTGAGCCGTCCGGAATTGCTGGCCCTGTGCCGGGAGGCAGGGCTGTCCCCGGGCCGCCGGAAAAGCGAGCTGGACGCCCGGGCCATTGGCGAAGCCCTTCTGCTGCGGTGCCCGGAGCTAAGCTGGGCGTCGGTGACCATTCGAGGAACCGAGGCGGTGGTGCGGGTGGCCGAAACCATCCCGGCCCCGGAAGCCATCGACCGGAGCGGCCCCATGGATTTGGCGGCGTCCCGGAGCGGTGTGATCGTATCCATTACAGCGGCGGCAGGGACCCCGCTGGTACAGCCGGGAGATGTGGTGGAGGCCGGGCAGGTGCTTATTTCGTCCCGGGTGGCGGTAAAGGACGCCGGGGAAGAGGTGGGCGCTGCCCATACCCATGCCGCCGGGCAGGTAACGGCCCGGGTGTGGTACGAGGTCTCCGACAGCTTGCCGTTGGTGTGGGAGGAAAAACACTATACCGGCGAGACCCGGGAAAATGGGGCGCTGCTGCTGGGCCGCAGCAAGCTGGATGTGTGGCAGCCCCGCACCGAAGGCCTGTGGGAGTGGGAGACGCTTTCCCGGCGGTTTATGAAGCTTGGTGACTATGCCCTGCCTTTGGGCTGGGAGCGAAGCCGGGCCCGGGCCTACACCCGGGAGAAGCGGGAGCGGACGGAGGAGGAAGCCGAAACCCTGCTGCGGCAGCGGTTGGCGGAAACCATCGAAAACCGGCTCCCCGATGAAGCGGTGTGGGAAGCAACCGAATATACGTTTTGGATGGAAAACCAGACCCTGCGGGGCCGGGCGGTAGCTTCGGTGCAGCAGCGCATCGAGGTGGAGCAGCCGGCGGAGAGCGAGGAAGAGCCCTCCGGAACGGAAGAGCCCGGAACGGCTAAAACCGAGGAGGTTTATTTTGACCGAGAAAATTTTGCAAATTGAAAATGAGCATATCTCCAATGTGTTTGGGGAGCTGGACGCCAACGTGCGGCGTATCGAAGAGGATTTGGGGGTTGCCGTGGTAAACCGGGGGGACAGCATTAAGCTTACCGGGCCCGAAAAGGCGGTGGAGCAGGCGGCCAAAATCCTGCTTTCGCTGGAGGCGCTGTCCAAAAAGGGCGAGCGGATTGAGGAGCAGCAGCTGCTGTATTTGCTGGACGCCGCCGCCGGGGACGTGCCGCTGGCGCAGGTGGAGGGCCTGTACGACGAATACATTTGCCTTACCACCCGGGGCAAGCCCATTAAGCCCAAAACCCTGGGGCAAAAAAAATACGTGGAAAGCATGAAGAAAAACACGCTTGTGTTTGGGCTGGGGCCGGCGGGGACGGGCAAGACCTATCTGGCTATGGCTATGGCCATTACCGCTTTTAAACGGAACGAGGTGGCCCGTATCGTGCTGACCCGTCCTGCGATTGAGGCCGGGGAAAAATTAGGGTTTTTGCCTGGGAACCTGCAACAGAAGGTAGACCCCTACCTGCGGCCCCTGTATGACGCCCTGTACGAGATTATGGGAGCCGAGGCCTTTGCCAAAAACATGGAAAAAGGGGCCATTGAGGTGGCGCCGTTGGCCTATATGCGGGGCCGGACGCTGGACAATGCCTTTATTGTGCTGGACGAGGCCCAAAACACCACCCAGGAGCAAATGAAAATGTTTTTAACCCGGCTGGGCTTTGGCTCCAAAGCGGTGATTACCGGCGACCTGACCCAAATTGACCTGCCGGAAGGAAAGCAAAGCGGGCTGCTGCAGGCCAGCCGGATTTTGACCGGGGTGGAGGACGTGGGGGTGATCACCCTGACCAATCGGGATGTGGTGCGGCACCCGCTGGTGCAGCGGATTATTTTGGCCTACGAAAAAGCCGAGGGCCGGGAACGGCACAAAAGCCAACGGCAAAAACGGTATGTGGTGCGGAAAGGGCGCTAAGCCCGTCCCACCCCACAAGGGAGGCAGACCATGGAAAAAGTTGCAGTGACCCAAAAGCGCACCCCCTGGCTGGATCGGCTGCTGATGGCCGTGGCCTTTGCCCTAACCGCTATTTTTATCGTTACGGGCTCGTATGTACACGATAAGGAAGTGGTGGAGGTGGGGCAGGTGTCCCCCAAGCGGTATGTGGCCGACCGGGACGTGGAAAATGTGGCGGCAACGGAGCGCCTGCGGGAGGAGGCCCGGGCCTCGGTGGGGACGCTGTACAAGCAGGACGACAGCGTGCGGGACACCGTGGTGGATAAAGTCCGCTGGTTTTTCAGCGATATGGACGATTTTTTGTTAAAGCTGGAGGCTTCGGAAGCGGCGGCGGCCGAGGACGAGGAGGCAACGCCCCTCAGCTACCGGGACGCCGTGTTTTCCATTCCGGTGCTGCCCACCACCGCCCAGTTTGACGCTTACCGGGCTTTGGCAGCAGCGGAGCGGCAGCGCTTTGTGGCCGATGTGTTGGATGTGACCGAAAAGGTGCTGGATCAGGGGGTTACCGGGGACACACTGGACAAGTCCTATGCTCTGGCCCGGGAGTATGCCGAGGATTTGGGTTGGGATACGCCTTTGCAGCAGCTGGCGTATAGTGTGGCCGAGGGGACCCTGGCCCCCAACCTGGTGCTGGATCAGGAGGCCATGGACGCCCTGGCCGACCAGCGGGCGGCGGCGGTGAAGCCGGTGATGGTTTACAAAAACCAGAAGCTGGTGGACGAGGGGGAGATTGTGACCCCGGAAATCTACGGGATTTTGGAGGAGCTGAACCTGACGAATCCCGACTATGCGGGGAATGCCGAGCCCTTTGCGGCGTCCCTGGCCTTAACGGCGTTGCTGTACGCCGGGGCGGCCCTCTATTTCCGGGGCAGCCGCCGGAAGCTTGCGGGCAACGAGGTATGGATGCTTTTTACCGCCTACATCATTACCATGGTGATTATCCGGGCCATGGCCACCCTGTCCAGCTTTGTGTTTTTACCCGTCACCTTGTTTGCCATGCTCATCTCTATTTTGCTGGACAGCCGGCGGGCGGCGGTGTTAAACGCTATGGTCTGCGTTATTGGCCTGTTTATTTTTAACGGTGACATCAGCTTTTTGCTGTATTACCTTATCACCGGCACCCTGGCAGCGTTTATGATGCCCTTTACCGAAAAACGGAACAAAACGGTTTTGGTGTGTGTGGGGATGGGGGCGGTAAATTTTATCTGCTACCTGGCCATTGGGGTCTTTGTGCAGGGGGGGCTTTCGCCGGAGCTGTGGCGGGAGTCGGCCTGTACCATTTTGACCGGGGCCCTGTCGGTGCTGGTGGCGGTGGGCAGCCTGCCCTTGTGGGAGGCGGCCTTTGAAGCCAATACCCCCACCAAGCTGCTGGAGCTGGTAAACCCCCAAAACCCGCTGCTGCGCCGGCTGATGCTGGAGGCCCCGGGGACCTATCACCACAGCCTGATTGTGGCCAATTTAGCCGAAACGGCGGCCTATGAAGTCGGGGCCAACGCCACGCTGGCCCGGGTAGGGGCCTATTATCACGACATTGGCAAGCTGAAGTATCCCTTGTATTTTTCCGAAAACCAGGGGGCGGACAATCCCCATGACCGGCTGGAGCCGGAACAGAGCGCCCGCATTTTGCAGGGGCATATTACCTATGGCAAGGAGCTGGCGGCGCAGCAAAAGCTGCCCCGGCCGGTGGCCGATATCGTGGGCCAGCACCACGGCACCTCTCTCATCAAATATTTTTATGCTCAGGCCTGCAAAAAGTACGGGGCCGAGGCGGTCAATGAGATGGATTTCCGGTACGAGGGGCCCATTCCCCAAAGCCGGGAGGCGGCTCTGGTGATGCTGGCCGATACGGTGGAGGCGGCGGTGCGGGCCAACGTGGCTGCCGGCAAGACCGGGGACGCCATCGAGGCCCTGATTGGGCGGCTGATTAAGGACAAGCTGGACGACGGACAGCTGGCCCAAAGCGATTTGGCCATTAAGGATTTGGAAACGGCCCGGCTGGCGTTTTTACGGGTGTTTCAGGGAATGTATCACGACCGGGTGCAGTACCCCCGGGAGGAAGAAGTTAAGAAAATGCAGGAGGAGGGGCGGCACCATGACGCTGCTGTTGGATAACCGGACGGGAGAGCCGGTGGACGAGAGCCTGTTTGAGCTGGTGGCCCGGGCGGCCCTGGCTTACGAGCAGGTGGAGTACCCCTGCGAGGTCTCGGTCTCGCTGGTGGACGATGGCGAGATTTGGGAGCTGAACCGGCGGTTCCGGCACGTGGATCGGCCCACGGATGTGCTTTCGTTCCCCCAAGAGGACGAGACCGAAAACGAGGCCGGGGAGCGGCTGCTGGGAGATATTATTATTTCGCTGGAACGGGCGAAGGCGCAAGCGGCGGAATATGGCCATAGTTTGCGGCGGGAGCTGGCTTTTTTGACAGCTCACAGTATGCTGCATTTGTTGGGCTACGACCACATGGGGCCGGAAGAGGAAAAGGATATGTTTGCCCGGCAGGAGGCTATTTTACAGCAGGCCGGGATACCGAGAGTATAAGGGGGAAAACTGGGTGAAAAAACAATGGGGCGCTGTGGCGCTGTGCGCCATGCTGCTGGTTACCGGATGCTCCGGCGGGAAAAAGGAGGCGGAGCCAACCGAGCCGGACCGGCAGGAGGAGCAGCAGCCGGAGGAAACGCCGGAGCCGGAAAAAGACCCCTACGAGGGGATGGCCAAAAACCCTTTAACAGGGCTGTATGTGGAAGAAGCGGCGGCCCAAAAGCGGCCGGTAGCGGTGATGATTAATAACCTCCACAAGGCCCTGCCCCAAAGCGGGATTGGGCAGGCCGATATACTGTATGAGTGCCTGGCCGAGGGGGATATTACCCGGTTGGTGGCGGTGTTCCAAACCCTTTCCGGGGATAAGATTGGCCCGGTCCGCAGCGCCCGGGATTATTACACCTATTTTGCATTGGATAACGACGCCGTTTATATCCACCACGGCGGCAGCGAGGGGGGATATGCCGCCATCCGCAACCGGGATTTGGATGATTTGGACGGGATGAGCGATACCACGGCCTTTTGGCGGGATAAGCAGCGGATGAATGCGCCGGGGATGTACGAGCATTCCTCGTATATCAGCGCCGACGAGGTGTACCAAAGCTGCGAAAACCACGGCTACCGTATGACGGAGGAGGCCGGGTATGAGGGGATGTTTACGTTCCGGGACGAGGTAACGGAGCTGCCCAGCGGGACGGCGGCCTCTACCGTAAAGATACATTATTCCGACTATCAGGTGGGCGAGTTTTATTACCAGCCCGAGACCGGGGTGTACGAGCGCTGGCAAAGCGGTTCTCCCCAGATCGACGACCAGACCGGAGAGACCCTGACCTGCACCAACATCCTGATCCAAATGGCGGATATGCGGGTCATCGACGACGCCGGGCGGCGAGATGTGGATTTGGTGGGCAGCGGCACCGGCTACTACATCACCGGCGGGAAGTGCATGGCCGTTACCTGGAAAAAAGCCAATTACTATACCCCTACGGCGTGGTACGGGGACGACGGGAACGAGCTGACCCTGAACCCGGGGAAAACCTGGGTGTGCGTCCACGCCACCGGCGGGGCCCTGACCATGGAATAACGAAAAGGAGGATGCGGGATGGATAATTTGGAACTGCTGGCACAGGCCCGGTTGGCGCAGAAAAACGCCTATGCCCCCTATTCCCATTTTCGGGTGGGGGCGGCACTCTTAACGGCCTCGGGGAAGGTGTTTTTGGGCTGCAACATTGAAAACGCCGGGTATGCGGCCACCATTTGCGCCGAGCGCACGGCCCTGTCGGCGGCCATGGCGGCGGGGGAACGGGAGTTTTGTAAGCTGGCGGTGGTTTCGGACAACGACCCCACCTATCCCTGCGGCGTGTGCCGGCAGGTGATTTCCGAGCTGATGCCGAAGGGGCTTTTGGTGGTGCAGGATTCCGACGGCGCCGCACGGGAGCTGACGGTGGACGAGATTTTGCCCTATGCCTTTGTGTTAAAGGAGGAGTAGCATGGGGGTGGATTGGGAAACCCTGGAGGGGGCCTGCCAAAGCTGCCAAAAGTGCCGCTTGTGGGAGACCCGCACCCAAGTGGTTATTGGCCGGGGGAGCAAGACCGGGAAAATTTTGTTTGTGGGCGAGGGCCCGGGCCAGCAGGAGGATGCGACCGGCCTGCCCTTTGTGGGCCCGGCAGGGCAGCTTTTGGACAAAATGCTTGCGGCGGCGGGCCTGCGGGAGGAACAGTATTATATTGCCAATGTGGTAAAGTGCCGTCCCCCGGGGAACCGGGACCCCCACGATGACGAGCAGGCGGCCTGTATGAACTATCTGCGCTACCAGTTTCTGCTGCTGCGGCCCAAAATCGTGGTCTGCCTGGGGCGGATTGCCGCACAGGCCCTGATTGACCCGGGATTTAAAATCACCCGGCAGCGAGGCCAGTGGATGGAGCGGAAGGGCTGTTCCATGATGGCGACCTATCATCCCTCGGCGCTGCTGCGGGACGCCAGCAAAAAGCGCCCGGCTTGGGAGGATATACAGGCCGTTCGGGATAAGCTGTACGAGCTGTTCCCGGCGGAGCGGCCCCGGTAAAAGCCGGCGGAGAATGCGGGAAAAGCAAATAAACGAGGGGTATCAACGAGCCATTTTGTGTATAAAGGAGAGACCTGTTTGAAAAAGGAATTTCGTTCGGGGTTCGTGTCGCTGGTGGGACGGCCCAATGTGGGCAAGTCCACTCTGATGAACCGGCTGGTGGGGGAAAAGGTGGCCATTATTTCGCCCAAGCCGCAAACGACCCGGAACCAGATTAAAAGTATTTTGACCACCGAGGACATGCAGGCGGTGTTTATCGATACCCCCGGCATCCATACGGCCCGGCACAAGCTGGGGGACTATATGGTACGGGCGGCGGAGACCACGTTGAACCAGGTGGACCTGGTGCTGATGCTGTGCGAGCCTACGAACCGGCCCTTGGCCGGGGACAAGCTGGTGCTGGAGCGGCTGCAAAAAACCAAAACCCCGGTGGTGCTGGTGATGAACAAGCTGGACACGGTGGATAAGGCCCATTTGCTCCCGGCGCTGGAGGCTTTTCGGGATTTGTATCCCTTCCGGGAGATTGTCCCCGTTTCGGCCCTAAAGGGGGACAACACCGACGAGCTGCTGCGGGTTATCCGGAGCTATTTGCCCCAGGGGCCCCAGTATTTCCCGGCGGATATGGTCACCGACCAACCGGAGCGGCAGCTGGCCGCCGAGATTATCCGGGAAAAGGCGTTGCAGCTGTTGGCGGAGGAGGTGCCCCACGGGGTGGCCGTGGAAATCACCCGGATGCGCCCCCGGGAACCGGGGAAGATCATCGATGTGGAGGCCACGATTTTTTGTGAGCGGGACAGCCACAAGGGGATTATCATTGGGAAAAACGGCGAAATGCTGAAAGAGATTGGCAAGCGGGCCCGGAAGGATTTGGAGGGCCTGCTGGGCTCCCAGGTGTATTTAAACCTGTGGGTAAAAGTAAAAAAGAACTGGCGGGATAGTGACTTTTTGCTGCGGAACTTTGGGTATAGCGGCGATACGCTGTAAGCCGGCAGAGGAGGGGCGGCCTTGGCTGGGGCGGCCCCTTTTTTGTATGTGGGAGCGGCCCCTTTCCCCTGAACCGATTCGGGGGAGTTTTCCCCTGGGGATTGTTAGTCAATTTGGCCCCCGTGTCTGGTTTTGGTACAAAAAGGGGCAAATGACTGGAAAGGTTGGTTGACAGCCCCGGGGGAATATGCTAGGATTGTACCGTGCTTATCCAGAGTGGTTGAGGGAAAGGGCCCTACGAAACCACGGCAACCGGCGCAAAACGCCATGGTGCCAAGTCCCCCGCAGTTTGCGGAAGATGAGTGCTGATTGGCCCTGAAGCGGGTCTTTTTTTATGGAAAAAGGCCGTGTGATACATTTAGTAAGGAGGATACATATATGTCGAAGATGTTGTTTACTTCGGAGTCTGTAACCGAGGGGCATCCCGATAAGATTTGCGACCAGGTTTCGGACGCAATTTTGGATGCGATTTTGGCCGAAGACCCTCAGGCCCGGGTGGCCTGCGAAACCTTTACCACGACGGGCATTGTGACCGTTATGGGCGAAATTACCACCACCAGCCACATTAACGTGGAGGATGTGGTGCGCCAGACCGTTCGGGAGATTGGGTACACCCGGGGCAAGTACGGCTTTGACGCCGATACCTGTGCGGTGCTGACCAGCCTTCACGGCCAGTCCCCCGACATTGCGTTGGGTGTGGACAAGGCGCTGGAAGCCAAGGAAGGCTCGGAGGAGGACGAGTTCTCCACCGGCGCCGGGGATCAGGGTATGATGTTCGGGTTTGCCTGTGACGAAACCGATGAGTATATGCCCATGCCCATTTATTTGGCTCACAAGCTGGCCCGTCGGTTGACCGAGGTACGGAAGAACGGCGTTCTGGCCTATCTGCGCCCCGATGGCAAGTCTCAGGTTACCGTGGAATATGAAAACGGCAAGCCCGTTCGGGTAGACACGGTGGTTATTTCCACCCAGCATGCTGCCGATGTGGATCACGACACCATCGAAAAGGACGTGCTCCGGGAAGTGATTAAGCCGGTAATTCCTGCCGCCATGCTGGAAGGCGCTAAAATTTATGTAAACCCCACCGGCCGCTTTGTTGTGGGCGGGCCTATGGGCGATACCGGCTTGACCGGCCGGAAAATTATTGTGGATACCTATGGCGGCTATGCCCGTCATGGCGGCGGCGCCTTCTCGGGGAAAGACCCCACGAAGGTGGACCGTTCGGCTTGCTATGCCGCCCGGCACGTGGCCAAGAACATTGTGGCGGCCGGGATTGCCAAAAAGTGCGAGGTCGAGCTGGCCTATGCCATCGGCGTAGCCAAGCCCGTGTCCATTATGGTGGATACCTTTGGCACCGGCGTTATCCCCGACGATGAAATCACCAAGCTGGTGGAAGAAAACTTCGACCTGCGTCCTGCTGCCATCATCAGCAACTTTAACCTGCGCCGGCCTATTTACAAGCAGACGGCGGCTTACGGCCACTTTGGCCGCAACGATTTGGATCTGCCTTGGGAAAAGCTGGACAAGGTGGACGCCCTGAAGGCGGCCTTACAGAAGTAAGCTGCCCCAGCCTATGCG
>CAKTER010000033.1 GCA_934552695.1 uncultured Eubacteriales bacterium | reverse complement strand
CCCGCCTCCTGTGCTATACTAAAAAAAGCGGCGCTACGCCAAAAACCGGCCCCGGCAGGGGGCCTTTGCTTTGGAGGGGAACATGAACAAAAAACGAGCCTGCTTGCTGGCAGGCATTGTAGTGGGACTTTTGGTGGGCTTTGCCCTGCCCGTTCCGGCGGAGCTGGCCACCGCCGCCGCCGCCATGGGGACAACCGGCCGGCTGGCCATGGTCTTTTTGGGCAGTGTGGTCTGGGCGGTATTCTGCTGGATTGGCCAGGTAGCCTCGGACTGGCTGATTGCCATGGGAATGCTTGTTATTTGGACGGTCACGGGCTGCTGCTCCCTCAACGTAGCCTTTTCCCAGTTTGCGGGGTCCACGGTATGGCTTATCTTTGGGGCCTTCGGCATTGCCGCCGCCGTCATGAAAACCGGGGTGCTGAAACGGCTGGCCCTCATGCTGATGAAGCTGTTCCCGCCCACCTTTTCCAGCCAGCTGTTGGCCATGATGACCGTAGGCACCATCATCAGCCCGCTGTTGCCCAGCACCACCGCCAAGGGCGTGCTGGGGGCCAACATGGCCGTGGCCTCGTCGGAGGCCATGCAATATAAGCCCTACGAAAAGGGCCCGGCCGGGCTGTTTATGGCCTCTTGGGTGGGCTTTTCCCTCACGGCTCCGGCGTTTTTGTCGGCCTCCGTGGTCAACTATGTGCTGAAGGCCGCCCTGCCCGCCGCCGTCCAGCCCAGCGTGACCTGGGGGAGCTGGCTGGTGGCTATGCTCCCCTGGCTGGCCATGGTGTTTGTGGGGATGTTTTTCATCCTAAAACGGCTGTACCGCCCCCAAAGCGGCGGCAATTTGACCAAAGACGCCCTCAACGCCCAGCTAACGGCGCTGGGGCCCTGGAGCAAGCAGGAAATCCAGTCCACGGTGATCCTGTTTGCCTGCCTGGTTTTGTGGATTTTAGAGCGCCCCTTGGGGCTGTCCTCCGCCGCTACGGCCCTGATTGGCGGCGGGCTATGCTTTGGGCTGGGGATTTTGGAGCCTAAGGATTTAGGGACTCGCATCAACTGGTCCATGGTGCTGTTCATCGGCTGCGTGGTACAAATGGGGAATATGTTTACCCAAATGGGCGTCAGCGCCTGGCTGCAAGTCCTGCTGGCCCCGGTGTTTTCCTCGTTTACCAACGTGTTTGCCCTCACCGTGGTGCTGGTGCTGCTGGTGATTGCCAGCCGGTTCCTGATTGCCTCCCAAACCGCCTGCATTATGCTGTTTTTGGCCATTGTGACCCCGGTGACCACCGCCTTGGGCATGAACCCCTTTGTGCTGGGGCTTATCGTTTACACCGCCGTGCAGGTGTGGTACGTCCCCTACCAAAACTCGGTGTTTGCCCCGGCCTTGGGTGCCGCCGAAGGCTGGGTGCGCCACAAGGATACCATCAAAAGCTGCCTGTGCTATTGCCTGCTGTCGCTGGCCGCCTGTTTGGCCAGCATTCCCTACTGGTCGCTGCTGGGCTACCTGTAAGCCCGGACTTACGAAAGGAGAAGCTGTATGCGTAAAAATTTTGGTCCTCATACCTGGATGTATCCCATGCCCGTGCTGATTGTAGGCACCTATAACGCCGACGGCACCGCCAACGCCATGAACGCCGCCTGGGGCGGGATTTACGACACCAACCAGCTCATGCTGTGCTTGGGCGAACGCCACAAAACCACCCAAAACATCCGCCAAACCGGCTGCTTTACCGTCAGCATGGCCACCGTAAAAACCCTGGTGGCGGCCGACTATGTAGGGCTGGTGTCGGGCAACACCGTCCCCGACAAGCTGGAACGGGCGGGCCTGCACCCCGAACCGGCGGAGTTCGTCAACGCCCCGGTGTTTCGGGAAATGCCCATGGCTTTGGAATGCAAGCTGGTGAAGTTTAACGAGGACGGCATTGTGGTGGGCGAAATCGTCAACGTATGCGCCGCCGAAGAGGTGCTGGGGGAGGACGGGCTCATCGATGTAGCCAAGCTGGACCCCATCAGCTACGACAGCCCCCACCACCACTATCTCCGGCTGGGCGATAAGGTGGGCAACGCCTTTGGCGACGGGAATCAGCTGAAGTAACAGAAAAAGCCCTTGGGGAATTTTCCCCAGGGGCTTTCGTTTGGCGCAAATTTTTCATTTCGGGCGCTGTTCCCGGCTTCCTTAGCCGGGCCACAGCCTCCGGGTTCTTACTTCTCCATGGCGGCCAGCTCTTTGGCGACCCGGGCGGCCAGCACGGCGTTGTTCCGTACCAGCGCAATGTTGGAGGTCAGGGAGTCCCCGCCGGTCAGCTCCTTTACCTTGGCCAGCAGGAAGGGGGTGGTTTCCTTGCCGTGGATGCCGTTGGCAGCAGCCTCGGCAATGGCCTCGTCAATGGCCTGATTGATTACACCGGCGTCCATGGAATCGGCTTCGGGAATGGGGTTGGTCACCAGCATCCCGCCCCGCAGGCCCAGCTCCCGCTTCACATGGAAGGCCCGGGCCACGTCCACCGGGGTATCCAGCCGGTAATCCACACCAAAGCCGCTTTGGCGGGTGTAGAAGGCCGGCAGCTCATCGGTGCCGTAGCCGATAACCGGCACGCCGTGGGTCTCCAAATACTCCAGCGTCAGGCCCAAATCCAAAATGGACTTCGCCCCGGCGCACACCACCATAACCCCGGTCTGGGCCAGCTCTTCCAGGTCGGCAGAAATATCCATGGTGGTCTCGGCGCCCCGATGCACGCCGCCAATGCCGCCGGTGGCAAAAATTTTGATGCCGGCCATCGCCGCAATCATCATGGTGGTGGTCACGGTGGTGGCCCCGTCCTTGCCCTGGGCTACCAGCACCGCCAAATCCCGGCGGCTGGCCTTGGCCACGGCGCTCCCGGTCTTGCCCAGGTAGTCAATCTCGGCCGGGCTAAGCCCTGCCTTTAAGCGGCCGCCCAAAATGGCGATGGTGGCGGGCACAGCGCCCTCCTTGCGGATAATCTCCTCCACCTCCAAGGCGGTCTCCACGTTTTGGGGATAGGGCATCCCATGGGAAATGATGGTGGATTCCAGCGCCACCACCGGGCGGCCCTCCGCCAAAGCCTGTGCAACCTCGGGGGCAATGTCCAAATACTGATTCATATAAAAACCTCCTACTATTCTTTATCCTACGGCCCGTTCCGTGGCCGGTGTTACTATTTTTAGGGGTTTTGGGCCAGCCGGGCCAACAGCGCCGCCGGAGAGATAGCCTCGTTAATGGTTTGGGCCCCCTCCACCGCCAGCGACGAAGCCGCCAGCCCCGCCCGGGCGCTCTCCCGCAGCGAAAGCCCCTGCACGTAAGCCCACAGCAGCCCCGCCATAAAGGCGTCGCCGCCACCGGTGGCATTTTTTACCCGGGCCGGGAAATTGGGCAGGCAAAGCATTTCGGTTTTATCCGCTGCCAGCACCCCGTCGGGCCCCAGGGAGATAAACACCCGCTGGATCCCGGTTTGGAGCAAGACAGCTGCCGCCTGCCGCAGGCTTTCGCCATCGGTAATGGATATGCCCGTGAGCAGCTCCGCCTCCAACCGGTTGGGCTTGATGGTGTGGAGCTTCCCCAGCACCGGCAGCAGCTTCCCCGCCTTGGCCGTAGACACCGGGTCGGCAAACAGCGGCGCCTCCACCATTTGGGCCAGCCAGGCCAGCGTTTCCGCCGTCAGGTTGGTATCCATCGCCACCGCCGCCGCCCCCTGCAACTGGGCCAGCTGGGGCCGCAGCTGCGCCGGGCCGAACGCTTCGTAAATCTCCATGTCGGACACCGCCAGCTCCATTTCCCCATCGGGCCCGGCAATGAACAGATAGGTCGAGGTCCGTTCCGCAGGCAGCACCGCCGCCCCGGAAATATCAATGCCCCACTGCTGGCAGGATTGCTGCAATTCCCGGGCATAGGCGTCTTGGCCAAAGGCCGTGAGCAGCTGGACGGAAAGCCCCAAAAGCGCTGCGTTGTGGGCCATATTGCGGCCCACGCCCCCGGGACTGAGCCGTACCCGGCCGGGGTTGGAATCCCGGGCCAAAAGCGGCCCCCGGCTTTGCCCCTCAATATCTATATTTGCGCCGCCAACAACAACAACATAGGGCTGCGTCATACCGTCACATCCTTTTTGTAGCATGGTCACATACAACCACTATACCCCGGAAACGCTCCGAGGGCAAGAAAAAATTTTGCCCGAAAAAAAATTTCGTTTTTCTATTGCAATATTGATAAGGGAGGTATACTATAATAGATAGTATTGATAACCACTTCTCGAAGGGAGAATGTCATATGTCTGTCAAGTTCGTTTCCGATTCCTCCTGCGATGTCCACACCCTCCCCGGCGGCGATTTTACCACGGTGCCCCTAACCATTCAGCTGGGGGAGGACGGCCACTATACCGACGACAAAAATCTGGACGTGGCCGTTATGCTGCGGGCCATGGCCGCCCACCGGGGCCGCTCCTACACCGCCTGCCCCTCCGTCCACGCCTGGGTGGATGCCTTTGGCGACGCCGACGAGGTGTACGCCGTAGCCATGACCAGCACCCTCTCGGGCACCTACAACGCCGCCCGGCTGGCCCGGGAGCATTATTTGGAGGAGCATCCTCAGGCAAAGGTAAAGGTGTTTGACACCCTGACCACCGGCCCGGAGCAGCGGCTGTTTATTGAGCATTTGATGGCCCTAAAGGCCGAGGGGCTGGATTTTGAAACCGTATGCCGCCGGGCCCAGGAATATTTGCACCACACCCGGCTGCTGTTTTCCCAAAAGTCCGTCCACAACTTTGTGCAAAACGGACGTATCGGCAAAGCCACCGCCGCCGCCTTGGGGATTTTGGGCATCCGCCTGCTGGCCACCGCCAGCCCCAAGGGGAACATTGAGCTGCTGGCCAAGTGCCGGGGGGAAAAGAAGTTTTTGCAAAAGCTTTCGGATGAGCTGGCCGCGGCCGGGTTTGCCGGCGGGAAGCTTTACATCAGCCATGTACAGGACCCGTCTCTGGCCCGCAGCGTCGCCGTTTTGGTGCAAAAGCGCTGGCCCCACAGCCGGATTAAGGTGTATCCCGCCGGAGGGCTGTGCAGCTACTATGCCGAGGAGGGCGGGCTGCTGATTGGGTTCGAGAGCGAACGGCCCCGGCAAAACGTGTCCATTGCCCCTATTTTAAAATAAAACCGAACCACCGAAGCCCCCCGGCAAGTGCGCTTGCCGGGGGTTTTGTTGTCCCCGGGCGTTCCCCCGGTTCCCATCAACCCAGCCTCGCCAAGGCTTCCGTTGCACCTCCCGCTCCCGCAGAAAGGCGTTTGTCTGTTTTATCCCAAGCAAAAAGAGGGCCCCGGGGAGCCCTCCTTGGATGGGTTGTATTTTACAGCACCCGCCGCCGCCACATGGCCGGGCTAAAGAGCATGAGCATGGGGAAAATCTCCAGCCGGCCCGCCAGCATACAAAACGAAAGCACCAGCTTGCTGAAGCCGGAGTAGGCCGAAAAGTTGCTCATGGGCCCCACGGCGCCCAGCCCCGGGCCGATGTTGCCCAGCGCCGACAGGCAGGCCGACATATTGGTGGTAAAGTCGAAGCCATCCACCGCAATCACCAGACAGGCCCCGAACAAAATCACGATGTAAATAAAGAAAAACAGCAGGATGTTCCGCAGCACGCCTTCCTCCACCACGTTGCCGTCCATCCGCACCCGGGTAACCCGCCGGGGGTGCAGAATGCGGCCTACCTCCTGCTTCAGCCCCTTAAACAGGGTGGTCAGCCGGATGACCTTCATGCCGCCGCCGGTAGACCCGGCACAGGCGCCCACCAGCATTAACAACATTAAAATGGTTTTGCTAAAGGTGGGCCACAAATCAAAGTTGGTACTGGAATACCCGGTGGTGGTAATGATGGTAACCACCTGGAACGAGGCGTGGCGCAACGCCTGCCCTATGCTGCCGTTGTAAAACCCGATGGTGTTAAGGGCAATCAGGGCGGTAGCTACCAAAACCACGCCGGTATACACCTTAAACTCCAAATTCCCCACGGCGTCCCGCCATTTCCCCTTCGTCACATAGTAGTAAAGGGTAAAGTTGACGCCAAACAAAAAGCAGGCGATGGTCAGCACCACCTCGGAGGCCAAATTCCCATACTGGCCCACGCTGCCGTTTAAGCACGAGAACCCACCGGTACCGGCCGCTCCCATCGCATGGATGAGCGAGTCGAACACCGGCATCCCCGTCAGCACCAGCGCCCCGATGGTAACCACCGTCATAATCAGATAAATGCGGTACAGGGACTGGGCCGTGTCCCGCAGCCGGGGCGAAAGCTTGCCCGGGTCGGGGCCGGGGCTTTCCGCCCGCATCAGCTGCACCGACGACCCGTCCATGGTGGGGATAAGGGCCAGCACAAACACCAGCACGCCCATACCGCCGACCCAGTGCATCAGGCTCCGCCAAAACAAAATCCCCCGGGGCAGAGGCTCTACTGCCGGCAAAATAGAAGCGCCGGTGGTGGTAAAGCCGGAGACCGCCTCGAAAAAGCAATCGATGTAGCTGGCAAAGTACCCGGAAAAATAGAAAGGCAGGGCCCCGGCCAAGGCCAGCGCCACCCAGCACATAGCCACGGCAAAAAAGCCGTCCCGGGGCTCCAGCCGGGCCCGTTGGGGCTTGTGGGCCGCCAGCAGCCGCCCAATCAGCATCAGCACCGCTCCCACAATTAAAAAGATGTATTTTTCCGGCTCCCGATAAATCACCGAGACCGCAAAGGGCAGCAACATCAGCAGCGCCTCGCTGGAAAGCACGTTCCCCAAATAAAACCGCAGCAGGGATACGTTCATAGCCTGCGTTCCTCCTTTATGTTACAGCAAAAAATCGTTGAGAGTGGACGAACCCCGCCGGTTGGTGACCACCACCAGCTTATCCCCCAGCATGAGGGCGTCGTCGCCGTTGGGGATTCGGACCTGTCCGCCCCGCAAAATGGCCGCCGCCAAGCAATCCCGCCGGAACACCCCGTTTTTGAGGGGCTTGCCCAAATGGGGGGTGGCGGCTTCCACCACAAACTCCATGGCCTCCAAATCGCCGGTGAGCTGGTATAGGGTCAGGGCCTGGTTCCCCTGGGCATTTTTCATGGCCCGGGCATAGCGTACCACCTGCGCCGCCGCCAGGGTTTCGGGCCGGATGACCGTGTCAATCCCCAAATCCCGTACCACGGCGTCATACCCCTCCCGGGAGATCCGGGCTACGGTTTTCTGGACGCCCTGCCGGGCCGCAGCCGCCGCCGTCAGCAGGTTGACCTCGTCCCGGCCGGTTAGCGCCGCCATGGCACTGTATTGGCCCAGGTTTTCCGTTTCCAACAGCTTTTGGTCGGCGCCGTCCCCGTGGATGACCACCGCCTCGGGCAGCAGCTCCGCCAGCTCCAGGCACCGGTCGTAGTTGCTTTCGATAATCTTCACTTCCATCCCCGCCGCCAGCAGCCGCTGGGACAGATAGTAGGGCACCCGGCCGCCGCCGATGATAAACACCGACTGGGTGCGGGAGGCGTTGCGGCCAAACCGCTTACAAAAGGCCCCCAGCTGCCCGGCCTGCCCAATGATGTAAACCAAATCCCCCGCCCGGGGAACGTAGCTGCCATCGGGAATCAGCGACCCGCCGTCCCGCTCGGCCCCGCAAAACACCACTTTTTCGCTGACCAGCCCCATTTGCTCCGCCAGAGGCTTCCCCAGCAGGGAATCGCCCTCCCCCAGCCGCAGGGCCGCCAGCTCCACCCGGCCGTCAAAAAACGGCTCCACGTCGCTGGCCACCGGGAACGAAAGCACCCGGGCAATGGTTCCCGCCGCTTCCCGCTCGGGGTTCACCACCAGGCTTAGGCTCAGCTCTTTCCGCAGGGCATACAGCTCCTGCACAGACTCCGGGTCCCGCACCCGGGCAATGGTGTGCCGGGCCCCCAGCCGCCGGGCGGTGAGGCAGCACAACATATTCCCCTCGTCTCCGGCGGTGGCGGCAATGACCAGGTCCGCCTCGGGCGCACCGGCCTCCGTCAAAATGGGGGTCCGCAGCCCGTTGCCCCGCAGGGTCATTACGTCCAGCTCCTGGCTGGCCGAAGCCAGCACCTCGGCGTCCTTATCTACCAAAACGATTTCGCAGTCCTCGCCGGCCAGCTTCCGGGCCACGGTCAACCCCACCCGTCCGGCACCTACAATAACGATTTTCATAGGCCACTCCTGTTTTTGGGATGCTTTTACAACTAAACCTTCGCTTTTTCCGCCCTTCGGCGGTATTTACCGAATCAGCTTACCACAAACCGCCCGGCTTTTCAACCTTTCCCCCCTTAAGACCGGGCTAAGAAACCCCCTGCCCATACAAAAACCCCTCCTCCACAGGAAAAGGGGCTTTGCCGTATCCGTCCGCCGGGCTCACTTCTCCCGGTTCTGTTCCTTTATTTGCGTTAAATAATCCTGCTCTGCCGTCTTTTTTTGGGGGATGAACCGTCCGGCCACCCCGTCCCCCCGGCGCTTGACATACACATACCCCAAGGACGAAAACACCACCGCCCCGATAAAGTTTACAAACAAATCCTTCATGGTGTCGATGAGCCCCACATCCAAATAGCCCCCCAAGCCCAGGCTTTGGCCGTTCACCACCACGTCGGTAATCCCGGAAATCACCACCGGCACGTTCCGGCCCTGGGGGTCCAGCATCACGCTGGAAATGGTGTGGATGACCGTGTCCTTTTGCATGTCCAGCAAAAACACATGGTCCATAAAAAATTCAAAAAACTCCCAAAGCACCCCCACCGTCATGGAAAAGCAAAACGCCACAATGGCCAAAAACAACGGGGAAAGCTCAAAGGCCAGCTCCTCGTTGTCATTCAGCAGCAGGGCCAGCGAGAACCCGATGCCCGCCGCCAAAAAGCCGTTGAGGGTGTGGAGCCAGGTATCCCACAGGGGGATGCGAATGTAAAACTCGTTAATCTCTCCCAAAATCTCCGCCGCAAAAATAAAGCACAACAAAATAATTTCCAGCGTGGGCGGCAGCTCCACCCGGAATGCAACCTGAATAAAGCTGGGCACGAACATCAGCAGCAGGGTAAGCCCGCACAAAAACACGCTTTCGTAGTTGCCCAAAAAGCATTGGCGGACAAGGGTAAGGATGACCAGCACCCGCAGCACCGAAAAGACCCGGAAGGCGCTTTTGTTTTGCCGCAGCTCCAGCTTCATGGCGGCGTCAAATTCCTGCTTGGCCTTCTGCCGTTGGCGTTTTTTCTCTTTCCGCTCTTCTCGGGTCATGGTATCTTCCTTTCTGCAAAGCATACGGGAGGCGCAGGCCAAGCACCGGCCGGCCCCCTATGCCGTTTTTGGGTGGTTACCCCCATTGTACCCGGTTCCGGCCAAAAACACAACGGACAATTCCCCCGGAGGTGTCAAGCCCTTAGGGCCAACCGGCACAATAGAGGGCCGCCGCCCCGCAGCAAAGGACCAAAACCAACCCCACCACAGCCTCTCGGAGGAGTGTCCTGGGGTCGGCTTTCCGGCGGGCTCCCATGGTCAGCTTGCCCAGAGCCATAACTCCGACGGTCAGCAGAAGAATAAGGGCGTAGACCTCCGGCGGAGCTTCCTGCCGAATCCCGGCGGAACGGACCAGCGAAATCCCCAGCCCGGCGGCACAGACGATACGCAGAAAAAACAGGGATAATAAGTGAAGCAGACGCTTCGAATCGCCGGATGGTGCCGGAACCGAAGTTTCTTCCGGGACCGGAACTTCCGGCGGCAAATTCTTGCGGCACTCTCTGTTCCCTGCGGTTTGGCCCTCCCGAGTCCCACCGCACCGGGCAAACCAAATCAGCTCTCCCACCAGCCAGAGCAAACTAAAGCCAATAAAAATCCCCATACCGGCCTCCTTTTCAAAAAATAAGGGGGCAAAGCCGCCTTATTCCGTCTAACTTTTTAATATGCAGAAGTTTCCGTCTCTTTATGCGTTACAAACTGACTATAGCTCGAATCTAAATAGTAATCATCCGAATATAACAAAGCAGTCCACATATCATCTCTGTAATTTTTCCGAATTACATGAACCGCTTTTGTGTTACTATTATACCTCTGTGCTGTAGAGATAACCAGCTGAGCTAAAGACATTAGTACACCTATTCCATTTGCATTGTAACGCTTTTAGAATTAAAATGGTAATATTTTTTCAAATAATCAGCACTTTTGTTTAAATCTTCATTTTTTCTTGGGATTTTTTAAAAATATGCTTTTAAACCAAAAGGCGAAGCCGTTTCCGGCCTCGCCCTTCTCGCTTCATC
Organism: uncultured Eubacteriales bacterium; assembly: GCA_934552695.1. Taxonomy (GTDB): domain Bacteria; phylum Bacillota; class Clostridia; order Lachnospirales; family Anaerotignaceae; genus CAKTER01. The sequence goes on along the minus strand of CAKTER010000033.1, from coordinate 1,700 downwards.
CGTATTTTATTGTTTCGTCCATTGTTCAAATTCCTCGTCGGTACACAGCACCGTGTGGCTGCCGCCCACCACATGCTCCGTCCCGTCGTCGTAGCAAATGCCGCTGCTGGCATAGTCGTAGGTTTGGGCCACCCGGCTTTTTTCCACAATGGGATTGGGGTGAGGGATGGCCGACAACAGGCTTTGGGTGTAGGGGTGGATGGGGTTTTCAAAAATCTCCTCGGTGGTACCGGTCTCCACCAAATACCCCAGGTGCAGCACGCCAATCCGGTCGGAAATATACTTGACCATGGACAGGTCGTGAGCAATAAACAGATAGGCGCAGCCGGTACGCTGCTGGCTATCCTTCATCAGGTTCACCACCTGGGCCTGAATGGACACGTCCAAGGCGGAAATGCACTCATCGGCAATGATGAGCTTGGGGTTCATCACCAGCGCCCGGGCAATGCCCACCCGCTGCCGCTGGCCACCGGAGAACTGGTGGGGGTACCGGGTGGCGTGCTCGGGAGCCAGGCCCACCTGCTCCAAAATCTCGGCCACCTTTTGGTCCCGCTCCTCCTGGGATTGGCACATATGGTGGATGTCCAGCCCTTGGGCGATGATGTCCACCACCTTTTTCCGGGGGTTTAAGCAGGCCATGGGGTCCTGAAAAATCATTTGCATTTCCGTCCGCAGCTTTTTGTTCACCCGGGCGTCCATTTTGCCGGTGATGTCTGCGCCGTCGAACAAAATTTGCCCGCCGGTGGGGTTGTAGAGCCGGATGATGGAGCGGCCAATGGTGGTTTTGCCGGAGCCGGACTCGCCCACCAGCCCATAGGTTTCCCCGGGATAAATGTGAAACGACACGCCGTTAACGGCCTTGACGGTATACTTGCTGCTGATGGGGAAGTACTGCTTTAAATTTTTGACCTCCAGCAGGGGCTTTTGCCCCTCCCGAAGCGCCGGGCTCGGATTACTCATAGCGGGCCTCCTTTTTCATCCGCTCGATGCGGGCTTTTAGCTCGGGAGGCATTTCCACCTTGGGCGCATGGGGGTGCAGCAGCCAGGTCGCCGCCTGATGGGTATCGGTAATCTTAAACATGGGCGGATCCAGCCGCTCGTCGATGTTTAGGGCGTACACGTTCCGGGGCGCATAGGCGTCGCCGGGGGCCTCGTGCATCAGGTTCGGCGGGCTGCCGGGAATGGCATACAGCCGCTCGTCGTCGGTATCCAAATCGGGCATGGCCGACAGCAGGCCCCAGGTGTAGGGGTGCCGGGGGTCGTAAAAAATCTCGTTGATGGTGCCGGTCTCCACAATCTTCCCGGCGTACATCACGTTCACATAGTCGGCCACCTTGGCTACCACGCCCAGGTCATGGGTGATATAGATAACGGAAATGCCCAGCTTGGTCTGAATTTCCTTAATCAGCTCCAAAATTTTGGCCTGAATGGTCACGTCCAGCGCCGTGGTGGGCTCGTCGCAAATCAGCAGCCGGGGGTTACAGGCCACGGCAATGGCAATCACCACCCGCTGCCGCATCCCGCCGGACAGCTGGTGGGGGAAGTTTTTCATCCGCTTTTCGGGGTCGGTAATGCCTACCAGCTCCAGCAGCTGTACCGCCCGCCGGTAGGCCTCCTCCTTGGGGGTTTTGTAGTGGTGGATCATCCCCTCCATAATCTGCTTGCCAATGTTCATGGTGGGGTCCAGGGAGGTCATGGGG
>CAKTER010000032.1 GCA_934552695.1 uncultured Eubacteriales bacterium | reverse complement strand
CGTGATCGCCGGCAATATTCCCGCCCCGCAGGGAGTGGATGCCGATTTCGGTGGACGTCCGCTTCTCGTGGGTCTGGCTCCGGTCGTACACATAGTGGTACTTTTCGTCCAGAGCGCCGTTGATGGCATCGGCCAGCATCAGGGCCGTACCGCTGGGAGCATCAATTTTTTGGTTATGGTGACGCTCCACAATTTCGATATCAAACCCGGCGTCGGCCAGCACGGGCGCAGCCTTTTTCAGCAGGCTAATCAGCAGGTTAATGCCCAGCGACATATTGGCGCTGCGGAACACGGGAATGTGGGCGGCAGCGTCGTCAATGGCGGCGAGGGTTTCGGGGCTGAGGGCCGTGGTGCAAACCACCAGCGGCAGCTTTTTGGCTACGCAATAGTCCACCAGCGCCGGGACGGCGGAGGCAGTGGAAAAATCGATGACCACATTGGCCTGAGGGCATTGTGCCAGGGACTGGTAGATGGGGAAGGCCGCCTGCCCGCCCCGGGGGTCCACGCCGCACACCACATGGATGTCGTTCCGGGCGGCAATGGCTTCGGCCAAGGCATGGCCCATGGCGCCGGAAGCGCCGTGCAAAATCACATTCAGCATAGAAATCTCCTTTCAACGGCCCAAAGACGGGCCGGATAGGCGCTTAGCGAGGCAACACGCCGTAGTCAATCATGGCCTGCCGCAGCTCCTCCAGGTGCTGGGGCTCGGGGTCTACCAGAGGCAGCTTGCAGTGGCCTACGTTAAAGCCCATCAGCCGCAGGGCCGCCTTTACAGGGATGGGGTTGACCTCGTTAAACAGGGCGTTCATCAAAGGCAGGGCGTCCAGCTGCATTTGGGTGGCCCGGGCGGTGTCGCCCTCCAGATAGGCCATGCACAGGTCGTGGCACTGCTGCGGGCAGATGTTGGCAAACACGGAAATGACGCCGATGCCGCCCAAGGACATAATGGGCAAAATCTGGTCGTCGTCACCGGAATACAGGTCGATGCCCGGACACAGGTGGGCGGTTTTGGCAATGGCGCTGATGTTGCCGCAGGCCTCCTTAATGCCTACCACATGGGGCAGCTTGACCAGCTCCCGGAAGGTTTCGGGCTGGATGGTTACGCCGGTGCGGCCGGGGATATGGTACAGGATAATGGGGATATCCACCGCATTGGCTACGGCGCTATAATGGGCAATCAGGCCCTTTTGGGTGGTTTTGTTGTAGTAGGGGGTGACCAGCAGCAGGCCGTCGGCCCCGGCGTTTTGGCAACCCAGCGCCAGGCTGATGCAGTGGTCGGTGTGGTTGCTGCCGGCCCCGGCAATCACGGGGATCCGCCCGGCGACCTTTTCTACGGTGTAGCGGACGCATTCAATCTGCTCCTCATCGGTGAGGGTAGCGGCCTCGCCGGTGGTGCCGCAAATAATAATGGCGTCGGTGTGATTGGCAATGTGGAACTCGATGAGCTCACCCAGAGCGTCGAAATTAATGGTAAAGTCGGGGTTAAAGGGCGTTACGATGGCAACGCCGGAGCCTTGGAACAGCGCCATAAAATGACCTCCTTTAAAATGAAAAGCAACGGGTAAGGGAATAACGGTACAATGCGTTTTTATTGCATATTTTGAATCAAAATTTCAGCAATCTGCACGGCGTTGGTAGCGGCGCCCTTCCGGATGTTGTCGGCTACCACCCACATATTTAAGCCGTTTTCCACACTTTCGTCCCGGCGAATCCGGCCTACATACACCGGGTCGGTGCCGGCGGCGTCCAGCGCCAGGGGGTACACATCGGCGGCGGGGTCGTCCTGCAGCACCACACCGGGGGCGGCGGCCATCAGGGCTTTTACCTCCTCAACGGTAAAGGGCTTTTCCAGCTCCACGTTAATGGATTCGCTGTGGCTGTCGAACACGGGCACCCGCACGGCGGTGGCGGTCACCTTCAGGTCGGGGTCGTGCAAAATTTTCCGGGTCTCCCACACCATCTTCATTTCTTCCTTGGTATAGCCGTTATCCATAAATACGTCGATGTGGGGCAGGCAGTTCCCGGCGATGGGATGGGGGAACTTTTGGGGGGGCAGGCCCTTTAACCCGTCCTCCAAATCCTTCCAGCCCTTCATCCCGGCTCCGGACACGGCCTGATAGGTGGAATACACAATGCGCTTAATGCCGTACTTGTCATCCAGCAGCTTTAAGGGGACTACGGCCTGAATGGTGGAGCAGTTGGGGTTGGCGATAATGCCCTTGTTCCAGGCTACGTCCTCGGGGTTGACCTCGGGCACCACCAGCGGTACTGCGGGGTCCTGCCGCCACTGGGAGCTGTTATCCACTACAATACATCCGTGGGCAGCGGCAATGGGGGCAAAGACCTTGCTGGTCTCGCCGCCGGCAGAAAACAGGGCGATGTCGATGGGCTTATCGAAGGAATGCTCGGTCAGCTCCTCCACCACATAGTCCTTTCCGTTAAAGGTCAGGGCGGAACCGGCGCTGCGGGCCGAGGCCATTACATAAAAGTTTTCGATGGGCAGTTGACGCTCCTCCAGTACCTTTAAAAAGGTACGGCCTACCATGCCGGTGGCACCGACAACGGCCAAATTGACTTTCTTCATAGCAAAGACTCCTTTTCTGTGGTATTCAAATTCCTTGGGCCAAACCGTTTCTTAAAAACAAAAAAGCCGACTGTGCGCCGGCAAAGTTTCGTCTGTTGGATTCGATAAAAAAATCGAAAAAAAGACGATGTTCTGCGGGAGCGCTCCATCCAAACGGATGACAGTTCTGGGGTTATTCACCACAGACCCAGACGCCAGACCGTCAGGAGCCTGTCATCTTCGGCAAGCTTCCCTTTCCGCGACGGGGGTCTGCGCCTGCCGCATCCCGCCGGGTACTGATGAAGCCTGCGCCTCTACCCAATTGTTCTATAAAATTTTATTCATCATATCACCAAAGATATGCTATGTCAAATCTTTTTTGCTTGTCGTTCTTACTTTTTCTCCGGCGGAGCCGGGCCTTGCCAAGCCGGGCCGGTTTTTTTATAATATATAAAAAGGAAAAAACGGTGAAGAAAACGGGGGAAAACTTCGTTTATGGCTGTGGGAGGAATGCTTGTGTACGAAAAGTTTGCCGCCTTGTACGATGAGTTGATGGAAGTGGATTACGAGGCGTGGCTGGATACCATCGAAGGCCTGTGGCAGGGGAAACGGCCCCATTTGGTGCTGGATTTGTGCTGCGGGTCCGGTGGGATGACGGCGGCGCTGGAGGGCCGGGGGTATACCCCCATTGGTGTAGACGTTTCGGCGGAAATGCTGGCGGAGGCCCGGGAAAAGCTGAGCCCCGAAGCCCTGCTTTTGTGTCAGGATATGCGGGAGCTGGACCTGTACGGGACGGTGGACGCCGCCCTGTGCCTGTGCGACAGCTTAAATTATTTGGAAACCGAGGACGACCTGCGCCGGGTGTTCCAAAAGGTGAACCTGTTTTTGGAGCCGGGCGGGCTATTTATTTTTGACATGAACACCCCCTATCAGTTTGCGGAGGTTTTGGGCGAGAACACCTTTGCCGAAACCACCGAGGACGCCGCCTATATTTGGGAAAACGATTTTGACCCGGAGGAGGGCGTTAACACCTTTGCCGTGACGTTTTTTGCCCGGCAACCCGACGGGAGCTACGAGCGGTTTTTCGAGCTTCACGAGGAGTTTGCCTACCCGTTGGAACGGGTATGGGCGCTGCTGAAGGAGGCGGGGCTGATTCCCTTGGCGGTGTACGACGGCTATACCGGAGAGAAAGCGGGCGCAGATTGCGGGCGATGGCTGATCGTGGCCCGGGAGAGCGGAAAAGCACCGCAAACGACCGAAAAATAAAATAAAGCGAGGTTTTTGCTATGAGCGAGTATAAAGATTATGTAGTCAGAGGGACGGCGGCCAATGGCAGCATCCGGGTATTTGCCGCCACCACCCGGAACACGGTAGAGGAGGCCCGGCGCATCCATAACACCAGCCCCACGGCCACGGCGACCTTGGGCCGGCTGCTGACCGCCGGGGCTATGATGGGCACCGCCATGAAAGGGGAGCGGGATTTGCTGACCCTGCAAATGAAGGGGGACGGCCCTTTAGGGGGGATGCTGGTCACTGCCGATAGCCAAGGCCATGTCAAGGGCTATGCGGTGGAGCCCCAGGCCGACCTGCCTCCGGTAAGCCCCGGCAAGCTGAATGTGGGCGGGCTGGTAGGTAAGGGCAGCCTAACGGTGATTCAGGACGTGGGCCTGCGGGAGCCCTATGTGGGCCGGACGGAGCTGGTCTCCGGGGAGATTGCCGACGACCTGACCTATTATTATGCCCAGTCGGAGCAGGTACCCTCCGCCGTAGGGCTGGGGGTGCTGGTGGATACCGACTGTACCGTAAAACAGGCCGGGGGCTTTTTGTTGCAGCTGATGCCCGGGGCCGACGACGATATTTTGGCGGCGCTGGAGGTCACCCTGAACGACCTGCCTCACGTAACCGCTCTGCTGGAGGAGGGCGCCACCCCGGAGGACATTTTGTACCGGATTGTGGGGGACTATGGCCTGACCATTACCGAAAAGAAAGAGGTGTGCTACCACTGCGACTGTAGCCGGGAGCGGGTGGAACGGGCACTGGTAAGCATTGGCGAAAAGGATTTGACCCAGCTGATTGAAGAGGACAAGGGGGCCGAGCTGCACTGTCATTTTTGCAACAAGGCCTATCGCTTTACCGAGGAGGAGCTGGTGCGGTTGCTGACCGAGGCCCAGGCCACCCGGAAGCCGGACAAGCCGGAGACCCAGGAGCTGGCCGAGGAAATCCGGGAGGCCGACGAGGCGAAAGAAGCTGATGCGGTGCGGGCGGAGGAGGAAGCCGCCGACGCCGCAGAGGAAGCCGAGGTGGAAGCGGAACAGGCAGAACAGCGGGAGAAAAAACAATAATGATTCTTATTTAAAAAAAGATATTGACAAAGAATCCGGACTGTGGTATAGTGGAGTTACAAAACAGAAATGAACCGGTACAAACACCGGGTGAATACCGAAAACCCAATCAACAAGGAGGATATGGATATGAAATTCTACGTATGTTCCCACTGCAAAAACATGGTGATGATGGTAAAAAATAACGGCCCCAAAATTATGTGCTGCGGCCAGCCCATGGACGAGCTGATTCCCAACACCAGCGACGGTGCGTTTGAAAAGCACGTCCCCGCTGTGGAAGTAAAGGACGGCAAGGTGTATGTAACCGTTGGCAGCACCGTTCATCCCATGCTGGAGAACCACTACATCACCTTTATCGCTTTGGAAACCGAAAAGGGCGGGCAGATTCACTACCTGACCCCGCAGGACGAGCCCAAGGCCGTGTTCGACCTGAACGGCGAAAAGCCGGTGGCCGTGTACGAGTATTGCAACCTTCACGGGTTCTGGAAGAAGGAGCTGTAAGCGCCGGCAAAGAAGGAGCTGTAAGCACCGCCCAAGGGCTTACCGGTAGGCTTCGCAGAAGCTGAGAGGGTACAAAGCGGAGGGAAAGCAAAGCTTTGGTAAAGATTTTGTAAAATCTTCGTAGAAAAAAGAGGGGATTTCCCCTCTTTTTTTGTATGCCTTTTGCATGGCCCCGGCATTGTCGGGAACCATAAAATGTGCTAAAATAGCTTGGGTTGGTATGAAAAACGATGGATTCCCCCAGAAAAAAAGGAGTTCAAGCCATGACGATTTTGGATATCCTCCCGCTTTTTGCGGGAATTGGTCTGTTTTTATACGGCATGGGCATTTTGGGCGCAGCACTGGAAACAGTGGCCGGCGACAAAATGGAGGGGCTTTTGGAAAAGCTGACCAGCAACAAGGCCAAGGGCGTTTTGTTGGGCACCGGGGTGACCGGCGTCATTCAAAGCTCGTCGGCTACCACCATTATGGTTATTGGCCTGCTCAACGCCGGGGTGCTGAACATGGTGCAGGCCGTTCCGGTGATTATGGGGGCCAACATCGGCACCACCGTCACCGGCCAGCTGCTGCGGCTGGGCGATTTGGGGGACGGCAGCCTGGTTTTAAGCCTGCTGAAGCCTTCGTCCTTTGGCCCGGTGCTGATTGGCCTGGGGGCCATCCTCAACCTGTTTTTCCACAAAAAAAAGCACAAGGATTTGGGGATGATCCTGCTGGGGCTTGGTATTTTGTTTTTTGGGATGCACACCATGGAGGCTACCCTCCTGCCCCTGAAAGAGCAGCCCTGGTTTAACGATTTCTTCTTTGTGTTCCGCAACCCGCTGCTGGGGGTTTTGCTGGGGGCGGCGCTAACGGCGCTGCTGCAATCCTCGTCGGCGTCGGTGGGCCTGTTGCAGGCCCTGGCCTCTACCGGGGTAATCCCCTTTGCCACGGCGGTGCCCATTATTTTGGGCCAAAATGTGGGCAAGTGCGTTACGGTGATTTTGGCCAGCTTTAATTCCAAAAAGGACGGCAAGCGGGCGGTGCTTATCAACACCATGGTCAACATTATCGGGATGCTGCTGTTTTTTGCGGTTATCTACGGCGGACAAAGCATTTTCGGCTACGTCTCGTTTTGGGATTCGCCCATGACCCGAGGCAACATTGCCGACTTCCACACCCTATTTAATGTGATTAACACCCTGGTGCTGCTGCCCTTTACCGGGAAGTTTATTGCCTTTTCCAAAAAGGTCGTTCCCTACGAGGAGGACTCCTTGGGGTACGATGCCCTCAACTGGCTGGACGATATGCTGCTGGCGACCCCCAACGTGGCGGTAGAGCAATGTCGCAAGGTCATGCGGGTGATGGCCGAAATGGTGCGGCATAACTTTAACAGCTCCATTGAGCTGGTACGGGATTACGACCAGAAAAAAATGGAACGGGTGAAGGACCGGGAGGACCTCATTGACCGCTACGAAACGGCGATTGGCAATTATCTGGTTAAGATTACGGCCCGGCCCTTGCGGGAAAGCGACAATCAGGTGGTTACCGAAATGCTCCACGCCGTAGGGGATTTGGAGCGGAAGGCCGACCACTCCATGAACCTGGCCGAGGTGGCCCAGTACAACAGCGAAAACGACATCCAGTTTAGCGACATTGGCCGGAAGGAGCTGCGGGTTATTGGCGCAGCCGTGGACGAGATTGTGGGCCTTTCTACCGAAGCCTATCTGGCCCGGGATTTGTCGAAGGCTACCCGGGTGGAGCCGTTGGAGGAGGTTATCGACCGGCTGTATTTCGACCTGAAGGAAAAGCACATCACCCGGTTGCGGAAGGGCCAGTGCAGCGTCCGGGCGGGCATCTCTTTTGTGGAGCTTTTGACCAATCTGGAACGGGTGTCCGACCATTGCTCCAACATTGCTCTGTATGTGCTACAGGAGTTCGACAGCAATGCCGAGGCGTTTAATGGCCACGAGGTGCTGACGCAGCTCCACAGCAACCCGCCGGTGGAGTATCAGACTGCCTATCGGGAATACGAAGAAAAGTATGCGCTGCCTCAATAAAAACCGTCTGCGTCAAATTTTTGGCGCAGGCTTTTCTTTATGGCAAAAAGCGTGTAGAATAGAGAGGATAGAGTGAAAAAACCGATACCGGAGGAGGGACTTTTGTGAATGCGGAGATTATTGCGGTAGGCACCGAGCTGCTGCTGGGAGATATTGTGAACACCAACGCCCAGTTTTTGGCCAAAGAGCTGGCCGGGCTGGGGATTAATGTTTATTATCAGTCGGTGGTAGGAGACAACCCCCAGCGGCTGCGGCAAACGCTGGAGATTGCTTTTTCCCATTCGGATTTGGTCATTACCACCGGGGGCCTGGGGCCTACCATGGACGATTTGACGAAGGAAACGGCGGCTGCCTTTTTTGGTAAAAAGCTGGTGGAGGACGCCGGGTGGCGGAAGCTTTTGGAGGAGATGTTTGCCAGCCGGGGGCGTAAGATGACCCCCAACAACCTGAAGCAGGCGCTGGTGCCCGAGGGCGCCCGGTGCTTGTATAACCAAAACGGCACCGCTCCGGGCATCCTCATCGAGGAGGGGAGCCGGATGATGGTGCTGCTGCCCGGCCCGCCCCGGGAAATGCGCCCCATGTTTTTGGAGCAGGTGAAGCCGGTTTTGGAGGCAAAACAGCAGGTCACCCTGGTGTCCCGTACCCTGCGGGTGGCCGGCATTGGCGAAAGCCAGCTGGAAACCATGCTGATGGATTTGATGAAGGCCCAAACCAACCCCACCATTGCCTTGTATGCCGACCCGCTGGAGGCGCTGGTGCGGATTACCGCCAAGGCCCCCACCCGGGCGGAGGGGGAGGCGATGCTGGACCCGGTGGAGGCGGCCATTGCCAAAATTGTAGGCAACGCCATTTACGGCTATGGCCGGGACACCTCCATGGCCCAGGTTACCGGCCGGCTGCTGCTGGAAAAGGGGCTAAGCCTTGCGGCGGCGGAGTCCTGCACCGGCGGGCTGCTGACGGCGGCGCTGGTGGAGACCCCCGGCATTTCCGCCGTTTTAAAGGAAGGGGTCGTGACCTATTCCAACGAGGCCAAAATGCGCCGGTTGGGGGTTTCGGCTGAAACGCTGGAGCGCTTTGGGGCGGTGAGCCGGGAAACAGCGGCAGAAATGGCGGCGGGCGTGGCCAAAACCTCCGGAGCCGAGATTGGAATTTCTACCACCGGTGTGGCCGGCCCGGGGGGCGGAACCCCCGAAAAGCCCGTGGGGTTGGTGTATGTGGGCCTGTGCTTCCGGGGCGAGGTGACCACCAAAGAGCTGCGGCTGATGGGCGATCGGAGCCGTATCCGGAATTTGGCGGTGTATAGTGCGCTGGACTTGGTGCGGCGGGCACTGCTGGAAAAGGCTTGACAAAACAACAAATGTTCGATAGAATAAGAACAGAAGTTCGATTTTGAAGGGGAGGGCAACAAAAATGGCAGAAAAAAAAGATAAACGCAACGAGGTGCAGCGGCTGACCGATGCGGAGGAAAAGCAGAAGGCAATGGACGCCGCCCTCCATCAAATCGAAAAGCAGTTTGGCAAGGGCGCTGTGATGAAGCTGGGGGATAACGAGCATATGAACGTGGAGGTGACCCCCACCGGCTCCCTGGGGCTGGATATTGCCTTGGGGGTGGGGGGCATTCCCCGGGGCCGGATTATCGAGATTTATGGGCCCGAATCCTCCGGCAAGACCACGGTGGCCCTGCACATGGTGGCCGAGGTGCAAAAGCTGGGCGGCATTGCCGGGTACATCGACGCCGAGCATGCGCTGGATCCGGTGTACGCCAAAAACTTAGGGGTCGATATTCAAAACCTGTATATTTCCCAACCCGACGACGGGGAGCAAGCGCTGGAAATCACCGATACCATGGTGCGCTCCGGGGCGGTGGACATTGTGGTTGTGGACTCGGTAGCGGCGCTGGTGCCCCGGGCCGAAATTGAAGGGGAGATGGGGGACGCCACCATGGGCCAGCAGGCCCGGCTGATGTCCCAGGCCCTGCGGAAGCTGACGGCGGTGACCAATCGCTCCAAATGCACCGTGATTTTTATCAACCAGCTGCGGGAAAAAATCGGGGTAATGTTTGGGAATCCCGAAACCACAACCGGCGGCCGGGCCTTAAAGTTTTATGCCACGGTGCGGATTGACATTCGCCGGGTGGACGGGGTGAAGGTCAACGGCGAGAACGTAGGCAATAAGGTACGGGCGAAAATCTCCAAAAACAAGGTGGCCCCGCCCTTTAAGACCGCCGATTTCGATATTATTTACGGCAAGGGCATTTCCCGGGTGGGGGATGTGCTGGATTTGGCGGCAGACCTGGATATTGTGAATAAGAGCGGCGCCTGGTTCTCCTACGAGGGCGTTCGCATTGGCCAAGGACGGGAAAACGCCAAGCAGTATTTGGCCGAAAACCCGGAAATTTGCCGGGAGATTGAAAATAAGGTGCGGGAGGCCCACGGCTTGCCCACGCTGGACGATATGGCCGGGATGAGCCTGAACACAGCGGCGGCTGCGGAGGAGGAGCCTCTTGCCTGAGGAAAATGACGCCGTTTACTGGGCGGCCCAGGCGGCGGCCCTCAAATATTTGGGGACCCGGCTGAAAACGGCGGCGGAAGTGGAAAAAAAGCTACGGGACTTGGACTTTGACCCGGATACCTGTGCCGCCGTGCTGGATTTTTTGCAGCGCTACGGGTATGTGGACGATGCCAAGGTGGCCCGGGCCTACATCCGGGACTGCGCCCGGTTCCATCCCCGGGGGTGGGTGCGCCTGCAACGGGAGCTGGCCGAAAAGGGCGTGGCTCCGGCGATAATTACAGCGGCGTTGGAGGAGGCCCGGGATACCGGGGCCCTGAACGAAGAAGGGGCGGCCTACGCTTTGGTGGCCAAAAAAGCGCCGGACTTAAGGGATTTGCGGGAAAAACGGCGGATGGCCTCCTTTTTGGAGCGCCGGGGCTACCGGTGGGAAACCATTCGCCGGGCCTTGGAGCGCTGGGAAGAGGAAAGCGGCGCCGAAGGGGCGGAGGAAGAAGAGAGAAAGGGCTAAATCAGCGCAGGGGAATCGCCCCGCAAAAAATATCAGGAAAAAGAAACTCCCTTTGCAGAAAAAGACTGCGAAGGGAGTTTTTTCATAAAAAAACGCCCTTTCCGCAAAGAAAAGGCGTTTTAAGTCATAAAATCGGATGAAAACGGGAAAGGAAAGAGAAAGGCCCGGCTTATTCCTCGGTCTTTTCTTCCTCGTCCTCGTCGTCCTCGTCCTCGCAACCACAACCGCAGCAGCAGTCATCCTCGTCCTCATCGTACAGGTCGTCCAAATCGTCCCAGTCCCACTCGTCCTCTTCGTCCTCCCGGTACTTTCTGCTCAAAAGCAACAGGCTGACGGCGGCAGCAGCGGCAATGGCCAGACCCAGCAAAACAAAAAGGATTAGCTTTTTGCAGCGTTCCTTTTCCAGCTGTGCCTTTAAATCGGCCAAGGTTTCTTTTACATCGTCCATGCTGAACACCCAATTTTGATCTGCTAAACGTTTCATGGCTTTCTCCTCCGGTTCATACATAACCTTTGAACATTTTTTTAGGTACTTCCCTGCTTTTTTTCAGCTCCGTGTAATCCATATACGCCTTTTTTAAAATTTGCCGTTCGTCGTTAAACTTCAGCAAATGATAGGCCTCGTGGAACTTGTAAAATCCTGCGTCTGCAAAAAACTCCTCGCTTTGGGGCTTGCAATAAAACGAGGGGGCAGACATTAAAAACCAATGCACCGTTTTGTGAACGGTGTCCTCGCTGCCGCGAAAAACATATTCGGTTTTTCCGGTGTATTTCAGGATGGTACCGGTGGCGCCGGATTCCTCCTTGACCTCCCGGATGGCGGTTTGCTGGTAGGACTCCCCGGCTTCCACCGTGCCCTTGGGCAGCACCCAGCCGATATATCTGCCGTTCTGGTTTTTATACAGGAGCAAAATCTTCCACTTGAAGATTACAACACCGCCGCAGCTTACTGCTTCTACCACGGTACTCCCTCCGATAACCTGCGGGCCATAGCAAAGGCCCCGAATTCTAAAAACCAGTATACAGCATCCGCTGGTATTTTTCAAGACGGGCGGGGGATTATTCTTTGGAAAGATAGGAATTTTTGCGGGGCTTCCCTTAGTATGCCGAAGCAGGAAAAAATCATTCGGCGCTTTGCAAAGCGGCGGCCAAAAGCTGCTGGGCGATGACCGGGGCGTTGCCGCTGCTGCCGGTCTGCTCCAGCAAAACGGCTACGGCCACTTGCGGGTCGTCTGCCGGGGCAAAGGCCACAATCCAGGAGTGGTCGGCGCCGGCGGCGTTTTCGGCGGTACCGGTTTTGGCGGCTATCGAAAATGCGTCGGTTTGGGCGGCCCGGGCGGTACCGGACTCCACCACGCCCTGCATCAGCTCCGTGAGGGCCTGGGCCTCGGCGGCGGTCATAAGGGTTTCCAGCTGGGTGGGAATGGTGTAGTCCGAAGCCTTGCCCTTGGGGTCAACCACATGGTCCAGCAGGTAAGGCTGCATTAGGACGCCGTCGTTGGCAATGGCGGCGGTGAACATGGCCAGATACAGGGGGGTGACCAGGGTTTCGCCTTGGCCAATGGCCGTTTCCATTATGGCGCTTTCGCTGGAATCCCGGGTAAGGGCAAAGGCCGGGGTGGCGGCTCCCAGCGGGAAAGAGATGGGTTTGCCAAAGCCGACGCTTTGGGCGGCCTTTTGCAGGGCCTCGGCCCCCATGTCCAGCCC
>CAKTER010000031.1 GCA_934552695.1 uncultured Eubacteriales bacterium | reverse complement strand
CGTTTATTATAATAACTTGCACCCGGTTCGTCAAGGCAAATCACAAATTCCCCTGGGCAAACCCCTCCAGCTTTTGGCGCTTATAAGCGGCAAACCGGCCCTCGTCCAACGCCTGCCGGATCTCGGCCATGGTATGGTTATAATAGTACAGGTTGTGCAGCACGCATAAACGCATAGCCAGCATTTCCCCGGCCTTAAACAGGTGGCGGATATAAGCCCGGGTATACCGGCGGCAGGCCGGGCAGCCGCAGCCCTCCTGAATGGGCCGCTCGTCCCGCTCGTATTTGGCGTTCAACAGGTTTAGCTTGCCTCCGTCGGTAAACACATGGGCATGGCGGCCGTTCCGGGCGGGCATTACGCAGTCAAAAAAGTCCACGCCCCGTTCTACCCCCTCCAAAATATCGGTGATGGTGCCTACGCCCATCAAATACGTAGGCTTGTTTTGGGGCAGATACGGCACCGCCGCTTCCAAAACGGCGTGCATTTCCTCCTTGGTCTCCCCCACGGCCAAGCCCCCGATGGCATAGCCGTCCAGCTCCTGCTCGGCCAAAAATTTGGCGTTTTCCACCCGCAGCTCAATGTCGGCGCCCCCCTGATTGATGCCAAACAGCATTTGCTGCTTGTTCAGGGTCTCCTCCCGCTCGTTCAGCCGCTTCATCTCTTTCATACACCGCAGCAGCCAGCGCTGGGTCCGGGCCACCGATTGCTCCACATACCGCCGCTCTGCCGGCAGGGCCACGCACTCGTCAAAGGCCATGGCAATGGTGGAGGCCAGCTTCGACTGAATCTGCATGCTTTCCTCGGGCCCCATAAAAATACGCCGCCCGTCGATATGGGAGGCAAAGTGAACCCCCTCCTCGGTAATTTTCCGGATGGCCGAAAGCGAAAACACCTGAAACCCGCCGGAATCCGTCAGCATGGGCCCCTGCCAGTCCATCATTTTCCGGGCGCCCCCCAGAGCATACACCGTATCGGCTCCGGGCCGCAGCGACAAATGGTAGGTGTTGGAAAGCTCCACCTGACAGCCGATGGCCTCCAAATCGGTGGTATCCACCGCCCCTTTAATGGCCGCCGCCGTCCCCACGTTCATAAACACCGGGGTTTCTATTACGCCGTGAGGCGTGGTAAACCGGCCCCGTTTGGCCCGCCCCTCGGTTTTTAGCAATTCGTACATAGCTTCCTCCTCCCGTCCGCCTCCGGCAGACTGTCTGCTGTTATCTTACAACAACCTTTGCGGTTTTGGCAAGGAGGTGTTATACTAGGAAAAAGGAATGCGTGTATCCGGCTTTGCCGGTCAAAGGAGAACCTATGGAAAATTTTAACTTATTTGCCACCGCCGCCAGCGGTCTGGAGGCCAGCGTCAAGCGGGAGCTGGCCCGGCTGGGCTACCCCAACGCCCGGGCCATCGACGGCCGGGTGGAATTTACCGGCGGGCCGGAGGCCATTGCCGCCGCCAACCTGCACCTGCGCTGCGCCGGACGGGTGTGGGTCAAAATCGGCGCCTTCCGGGCCACCACCTTCGATGAGCTGTTTGAACAGACCCGGGCCCTGCCCTGGGGGGATTGGATTCCGGTAGACGGGGAGTTTACCGTGATTGGGAAATCCGTCAAGTCCACCCTGCATTCGGTGCCCGACTGCCAGTCCATTGTTAAAAAGGCCATTGTGGAAAAGCTGAAGCAAAAATATAAGGTGTCCTGGTTTGACGAAACCGGCCCCGCCTACACCGTCGCGGTGAACCTGATGAAGGACGAGGCCGTGCTGGCCATCGACACCAGCGGCAGCGGCTTGCACCGCCGGGGCTACCGGGAAAACGCCCTCAGCGCCCCTCTCAAGGAAACGCTGGCCGCCGCCCTGCTGGAGCTTTCGTTTTGGAACCGGGAGCGGATTTTGATGGACCCCTGCTGCGGCAGCGGCACCATCCTCATCGAGGCCGCCCTCATTGCCCGGAACATTGCCCCCGGGCTAAGCCGGCACTTTGCCGCCGAGGGCTGGGCCCAGGTGCCCCCTGGGGTATGGAAGGAGGCCCGGGCCGCCGCCTACGCCGCCATCGACTACGATTTCGACCCGGAGCTTTTTGGTGGCGACATCGACCCCGCCGCCATTGCCCTGGCAGAGGACAACGCCGCCAAGGCCGGGGTGGACGACTGTATCCATTTCCGGGTGCAGCCCTGTCAGGAGGCCACCCTCCCCGGCCACTACGGCTGCTTAATGATTAACCCCCCCTACGGCGACCGGCTGGGCGAACTCCAGGAAGTGGAGGACCTGTGCCGGGCCCTGGGACGGCTGGCCGCCTCCGACCCCACCTGGTCGGCCTATGTGATGACCGCCATGGAGAACTTTGAAAAGCTGTTTGGGAAAAAGGCCGACGCCAAGCGGAAGCTGTATAACGGCGGCATCCGCACAGACTACTATCAATTTTACGGCCCCCGGCCTCCCAAAAAATAAAAATTGCCAACCCACACAAAAAGAGTGCAGATTTCTCTGCACTCTTTTTCTTGCCGTTGCACTTATTTTCACCCGGGAGAGCGGGGGTTTCCCGGGGAAAGCTCGCCTGTTTCCTTACTTCTTATACAGCTCGTAAGGGAACTCGCAGGAGTCGAACAGCGCCAGGTTGGACATATCCAGCGGCAGCTTGCCCTGCTCGATGCCGGTAACAATCTCCACCACCTTATCGTTAAAGGGGGTGTCAATGCCGTGCTCGTCACCGGTCTGGCACACGTAGCCGTTAATCATCTTCACCTCGGTGATCCGGCCCTTTTCCAGGTCTTGCAGCATGCTGGCCTTGGCGGTTTCCATACCGGCATACATCTTTAAGAACATATCCTGGCTTTCGTCAAACACCTTCTGGCTCCCCAAAATCAGAGACGCCGGAGACTGGTCGTGGAGCATGACCTCGGGCAGCGTGTGACCGGCGGCCTCGCAGCACTTTTTGACCTCGTAACCCAGATAGCTCAGGCAGGCCCGGGCCTTGTCGTTGGCCAAAACCTCACCAAAGGTGCAGCCGCAGGCGGCGGACATCCCACTCATGCAGGCGTTGTTGATAAGCTTGCCCCAGCGGGAATCCATCAGCTTGTCGGAAATGGCGGTGTGGCCCATGTAGTCCAAAACTTCGGCCACCTTGCGAATCCGAGGCCCAATGGTACCATCGATCTCGCCAATCTCAAACAGGTGATCCTGCTTCGTAATGTCCTGGGTCAGCTCGGAAACGCCGGGCTCCCAGAAGGTAGCGCCCCACAGAACGGTACCGCCTACGGTACGCTCTTTGCCCACATAGCTGGCTACATAGGGCTCGGGTACGCCGTTTTGCAGGGTGCAAACGGTGCTGTCGGGGCCCAGGTGAGGCAGCAGCTTGGGCAGCACCTCGGCGTTAGCGGTCTGCTTGGTAAACAGGAACACAATGTCGTAAATGCCTTCCATCTGGTCGGGGGTCAGCGCTTTGACGGGGATAACCTCGTCTACCATACCTACAATGTGAGCGCCCTTTTCGTTCATGGCGTCCACATGGGCCTGATAGTTGTCTACCAGCTCCACAGGGCATCCGTTTTTGGTCATGTAGGCGCCCAAAACGGTTCCCATTGCGCCGCAGCCCAAAATTGCAATTTTCATGGTACACATCCTCCTTTTAAAAAATAAAAAATAACATGTTGCAAGTCCATTTAATATTTTCAGCAAATTCCGTGCCAAAACAACCTCCCTCCTAAGGGGGGTGCTTTCTTTTCCCTTTTGTGGTATACTGGCCTTAGAACAAAAACCGCTCAAAAGGGAGGGGACGCCATGGAGCTTTCCCGGTTTTATGAAGCCGTACTCGATAACCTGACCGACGGCGTATATGTGCTGGACGATCGGGGCAACTACATTTTCGGCAACAGCACCTACCTGCAAAAGCTGAATATCTCCCGGGACACCCTGCTCAGCTGGAATGTGTACCGCCTGCTGGAGGATGGCACCATCGACGTGTGCATTTCCGACCGGGTCTACCGGGAAAAGCGCCGGGTCGTCATGTTTCAGGACGTATACGGACAAGACGGCCTGGGCCAAACCACCTTCCGGCAAATGGTGATTTCCACCCCCATTTTTAACGAGGCCGGCGAGGTACAAAACATTTTGGCCATTACCCGCCCCTTGGACGACCTAAACCAGCTCTATTACGAGGCCAGCCTCGGCGGCGTAGCGCAGGCCTCGGCCCGGGACGCCCAAATGCTGTTTCAGGACACCGATCTTATCGCTGTCAGCCCCGCCATGCAAAATGTACTGGAAATGGCCCGGATGGTGGCCGGGGTCGATTCCGCCGTCCTCATTACCGGGGAATCCGGCACCGGGAAGGAGGTCATTGCCGAATACCTCCACCGGGCCGGCAGCCGGGCCAAACGGCCGCTGGTGGTCATCAACTGCGCCTCCCTGCCCGAAAACCTGCTGGAGGCCGAGCTGTTTGGCTACGAGCGGGGCGCCTTTACCGGGGCCGCTCCGGGCGGCAAACGGGGGCTGTTTGAGGAGGCCGACGGCGGCACCCTGTTTTTGGACGAGATCAATTCCCTGCCCCTGAACCTGCAAGGCAAGCTGCTGCGGGCCATCGAAACCAAAACCATCCAGCATTTGGGCTCGGCCAAAACCATCCGGGTAAACTTCCGGCTGGTATCGGCCACCAACGAAAATCTGGAGCAGCTCATGGCCGAAAAGCTGTTCCGTCCGGACCTATATTATCGGCTCAACGTCATCCCCATGGCCCTGCCGCCCCTGCGCGAGCGGAAAGAGGATATCATCCCGCTGGCCAACCACTTTTTGCGGCATTTTTGCCAAAAGCACCGAAAAAACAAGGTATTTTCGCCAAAAACCCTGAAAAACATGGAGGATTACGACTGGCCGGGGAACGTCCGCCAGCTAAAAAACTTTGTGGAACGGGCGGTGGTCATGAGCCTGGACGAGGTCATCGAGATTACCAACGTAGCCGTTTTATCCGGCTCCGGCAACCGGCCGCCCACCAGCCCCGCCGGTTTTACCGCCTCTTCCCTCCCCGCCCCTGCGGCCGCCCTGGCCGCAACGCCGCCGGCTTCCCCGCTGCCATCCCCGGCTTCGGCTGTGGAAATTTCTTCCGACGTCCGCCTGATGCAGCTTCTGGCCGCCGGGGTCTCCCTGTCGGATTTCGTCGGCCAATGCGAAAAGGAATATCTGCGCTGCGCCCTACAGCAATATCCCACGTCGTATAAGGCCGCCGCCGCCTTAGGCACCAGCCAGGCCTCCATCATCCGGCGCAAACAAAAATACGGACTATAAAATTTTTTTGCCCCCTCAATCCGGCTTCGGTGAGGGGGCATTTCCGAAGATTCTTAAGTCATTTTTGAATTTTCTAATTCATTTTTGATTTTTTAATTCAAAATCGTTTCGAGCCATTTTTTTCCTTTCCCATTTTTTGGTGTTTTTCGGTTGGCATGGTTTTTGCTTTTTTATTTCTGTGAGCCTATTGTCAGCATTCCATCCATTGTTTTCTACATGAAAGGAGATGCCTATGTCTGACCCAAGCAGAAAGTACGTGATTCCCGCACCCCTGTACGGCTCATGGGCTGCCAAGGCCATGGGCTTCGCCGTTCCCCAAAAGCTTGCCAAATTTTCGGGTTAATCCAGGAGGTATTTATATGAAGGGTTTCAGCATCGACCAACTGAGCATTGGCCAAAGCGCCAGCATGAGCAAAACGGTATCGGAGCACGACGTTTACACCTTTGCCGGGGTTTCCGGGGACTTTAACCCCGCCCACCTCAACGAGGAGTATGCCAAAAACACCGCTTTTAAGGGCCGCATTGCCCACGGCATTTTGTCGGTCGGCTTCCTCTCGGCCGTTATGGCCATGCAGCTGCCCGGCCCCGGCACCATTTATCTGGGACAGGAACTGAAATTTACCCGGCCGGTGCGGATCGGCGATACCGTTACCGCTACGGTGACCGTTTCCGAACTGATTCCGGAAAAGAACATCGCCAAGCTGTCCACCGTTTGCACCAACCAGGACGGCAAAACCGTTATCACCGGCGTAGCCACCGTTATGCCGCCCCCGAAAGACTGAGTCCATCGGTCGTTCGGCTCCGGGGCGCCTGTTTCAAGGGCATTAGCCCTTTTGCTGCCGGAATCCCGGCCCTTTAAAAACGCATCAAGCAAACGGCCCTCCTTACAAGGAGGGCCGTTCTGTTTTTATCTTTCGGTTATGGATTGCATCCGGCCCGGGATTCCCGTTCCGTTCTTCCGCTTCGCTTCGGATGCTTTCCCGTGCCAATCCTTTGGCTTTACCAACGCCGCCGCTTCCCAAACCGCAGCTTGCGGCCCCGCGGGCGGGAAGAATAGGAAAACCGCCGGCCCCGCCGCCGGCCCGGCAGCACCCGCAGCACCAGGATGAGTACCACAACCACCGCCACCACAATCAGGACAATCAGCCCCACCTTCCCCGTAAACAGGGTGTGGGTCAAAAAATATTTTAGGCTGGTCCAGGGCGTTTGCTTTTCCACCGCCCGGGCCGCACACACCGGAACGGTAAGCCACACGGCGCCATCCAGCGCATAGGAAATGGTGCCCACCTGCTGCCCCTCGGCAAGGGGCGCCTTCAGAGCCTCCGTGCCGTCCTCCAGGGTCTCCACCAAAGCGTTGTCCAGCGCAAAGGAGGTTTCCAGCCGGTCTACTTCCTCTTCGTTCAAATACAAGGTGGCGTCCCCGGCAGCCACCAGCTCCAGCGTATCGCCTTGGTTCCGGTCGTGGCCCGTCAGCGCCGCCGTGCCCAGCACCTGTCCCTTGGTCTGCACCGTCTGGTTGCCATACTCGTTAAAGCCATACTCAAACAGCGCCGCCGCATCGGCCCACCGGGCAGTATCCCCATCCTTTAGTACAATGGCAATCAGGTCCACCCCGTCCTTTTGGGCCGTAGCCGCCACGCAGCTCCCCGCCTCATCGGTGTACCCGGTTTTCATGCCGTTGGCATATTCATAATACCCCACACTGCCGGGCATAATCAGCGAGTTATGGCTTTTCCACTCATAATCCTGCACCGTTAACCCCGTCGTGTCCATGTTGATGCCCGAAAGCCCGTTGCCCGAAAAATTGGTTTCCCGGGCAATCTCCCGAATCAGCTCCACCTGAAGGGCCTCCCGGACAATCAGCGCCAGGTCATAGGCCGTGGTATAGTGGTTGGGGTCGTGATACCCGTGGGCATTGACAAAATGCGTGTCGGTACAGCCCAACTCCGCCGCCTTTGCATTCATCAAATCCACAAACTGCTGCTCCAGCTGGTCGGTGGTAGCGCCGGTCTCGCCGTTGGCCTTCCGGGCCGCCGCAACCGCCACCACGTTAGCGGTATCGTTGCCGGAGGTAATGAGCAACCCCCGCATCAGGTTCAGCACCGAAATGCTCTCTCCCCGGACGTGCCCGGCCTTGCTGGAATCCAACGAAATATCGTTAATCTCCGGGCCCACCACCACAATCTCGTCGGGGTCTAAATATTCCAGCGCCACCAACGCCGTCAAGATTTTCGTAATGCTGGCCGGATACATTCTCTCCCGGCTGTTTTTTTCGTCCAATACCCGCCAGCCGTCTTGGCCCACCTCGGCCAAAATCGTCGCTTCTGCCGAAACCGCCGGCGCCGGGGCCGCCCAAACCGAAACCGCCGCCGAAAATGCCAGCACCACGCCCAAAAGCCCTGCTGTGAACCGTTTTTTCACGACCGACCTCTCCCTTCTTCGTCTAACAGCGCCTGGACGCCCATCAGCACACCCAGCTTGGCATGGTGCCAGTTCAGGCCGCCCTGAAAATATACGATGTACGGGGGCCGCATGGGCCCATCCGCCGAAAGCTCGATGGACGCCCCCTGCACAAAGGCCCCTGCCGCCATAATCACGTTGCAGTCATACCCGGGCATAGGCCAGGGCTCGGGCGTGGCAAAGCTGTCCACCGGGGCCGCCGCTTGAATCCCCCGGCAAAAGGCCATCAGGTTTTCCGGGGTTTTCAGCGCTGCCGCCTGCACAATGTCGGCCCGCTCCCGGCTGCTGTGAGGGCAGGTGTCAAAGCCCATATCCTCCAGCAGATAAGCCGCAAAAATGGCGCCCTTGACCGCCGCCGCCACCACCTGCGGCGCCAAAAACAGTCCCTGGAACAGGCTTTGGTTTACCCCCAGGCTGGGGCCTACCTCCCGGCCCTGTCCCGGCGGGGTCAGCCGGAAAGCGGCGTTTTCCACCAGCTCTTCCTTCCCGGCAATGTAGCCCCCCACCGGGGCCAGCCCGCCGCCGGGGTTTTTAATCAGCGACCCCACAATCAGGTCGGCCCCCACCTCCGCAGGTTCTTGGGCCTCCACAAACTCCCCATAGCAGTTATCCACCATGCAAATCACATCAGGCTTGATTCCCTTAATAAAGGAAATCAGCTCCCCCAGCTGGGCCACCGAGAACGACTCCCGCCAGGCATACCCCCGGGAGCGCTGGATGGTCACCAATTTGGTGCGGGGGCCAATGGCCGCCCGGATGCCCTCCCAGTCAAAGCCCCCGTCGGGCAGCAAATCCACCTGCCGGTAGGTCACGCCGTACTCGGCCAGGCTCCCCCGGGTGGGGCGAATCCCAATGACCCCCTGCAAGGTATCGTAGGGCGCCCCTACCGGGGACAACAACTCGTCCCCGGGCCGTAAATTCCCCGAAAGCGCCACCGTCAGGGCATGGGTGCCGGAGATGAGCATGGGCCGTACCAGCGCCGCTTCCGTCCGGAACACATCGGCAAACACCGCCTCCAAGCAATCCCGTCCCAAATCGTTATACCCATAGCCGGTGGTTGCGGCAAAGTGGGCGTCGGACAAATGATTCTTCTGCATGGCCGCCAAAACCTTCCACTGGTTCCGCTCCGCCCGGGCGTCGATTTGGGCAAACCGCTCCGAAAGCGCCGCCTCCGCCGCCCGGGCCTTTTCCCACAGCCCGGGGCTTACCCCAAAGGTTTGGGCCAAATATTCCTGTGTGTCGTCCATGGTATCTCCTTATGCTATCCGTCCCGCCGATTCTCCGGCCGGGCCCCGGTTTTTATCCTCTCAGCCGTGCCAAAATCTCCGCCGCTGTTTGGGCGGTGGTTTTGTCGGTGCGGTCAATCCACATCCCGCTGGTCTGGCCCGCAAACCAGGTCAGCTGCCGCTTGGCATACCGGCGGGTATTGGTTTTCAGCGTCGTTACCGCCTCATCCAGCGAGCATTCCCCCTCCAGATAGGGGAATAGCTCCTTGTAGCCCAAGCCCCGCATAGCCGGTAGGCTTTTGGGATACCCCGCCGCCAGCAGCCGGGCCGCCTCGTCCAGCAGCCCTTGGGCTATCATTTCGTCAATGCGCTCCTCAATACGGGCATACAGCCGGGCCCGCTCCATGGTCAGCACAAAAAAGTGCAGGTCGTAGGGCCCTTCCCTTTGGGCCTCCCGGGCGTTATGCTCCGAAAGCCGCTCCCCCGTCAGCCGGAAGTATTCCAGGGCCCGGGCCACCCGCCGCACGTTATGGGGATGGATGGCCGCCGCAGCCGCCGGGTCCACCGCCGCCAGCCGGGCATGAAAAGCCTCCGGCCCCTCCTGCGCCGCCCGGTCGTACAGCGCCTGCCGCAAAACCGGGTCGGTATGCTCCTCGGTAAAGTCGGTATCCTTCACCACCGCATTGATGTAAAACCCGGTGCCCCCGGCTAAAATGGGCAGCCGGCCCCGGGCCGCAATATCCCGGATGGCTTTCCGGGCCTGCTGCTGGTAGCGCACCACGCTGTAATCCTCGCCGGGGTCGGCCACATCGATGAGGTGATGGGGTACCCCCCGGCGTTCCTCCGCCGTAGCCTTAGCCGTGCCAATGGTAAGCCCCCGGTATACCTGCATGGAATCCGCCGAGACCACCTCGCCGTTTAAGGCCAGCGCCAGCTCCACCGCCACGCCGGTTTTCCCCGAAGCCGTAGGCCCGGCAATCACCAGCAAGGGTATTTTTTCCATATTTGCCTCCGGCCCCCTCATACAATCCGCTTAAACTGCTTTTCCACATCCCGGCGGCCAATCTCCACAATGGTAGGCCGCCCGTGGGGGCAATGGAAGGGGTCGGGCAGGGCCAGCAGGTTTTGGATAAGCTCCCGGGCCTCGCCCTCCGACATCCGGTCCCGGGCCTTTACCGCCGCCTTGCAAGCCATGGTAGCCACCGTCAGCCAGCGGGCCTCCTCGGGGTGCGCCAGCTTTTCCTCCGCCAGCCGATCCAGCAGCTCCACAAAAAACGAGGCGTCCGCCGGGTTTTGAAACAGGTAAGGCACGGCCGAAAGCCGGGCCCCAGCAGGCGTCTCCTCCGCCGCAAAGCCCCACTGCTCCAAGGCCTCTGCCTCATCCGCCATGGTCTGCTTTTCCGCCGGGGACAGGTCCACCGTCAGCGGCTGCAAGAGGGGCTGGGACACGCTGCTCCCCTCTCGGAACACCTTGCAAAACCGCTCGAACAAAATCCGCTCGTGGGCAGCGTGCTGGTCAATCAGGTACATGGCCTCGTCCTGCTCCACAATCCAATAGGTCTCGAACACCCGGCCCACCAGCCGGTAATTACGGAAAAAGTTCCCCTTCCTGCCGGTCTCCTGCTCAGGGCCGTCCATCGCCAGCCGGGCCTGTTCCACCCGCAAGGTCTGCCGGGGGCCCTTGCCCTTGTCCAGCAGTCGGTCGATGGCGCTGCTCCCCGGCCCAAAACCGGAAGAAGTCCTTTCCCCGGCCGTCTCCTCCCGTTCCGGCCGCAGCGGCCCTCCCAAGGGATGCGAAACCGCCGGACGCTCGGCCGCCTCTGTCTCGCGAGGCTCCGGCGGCAATCCTGCCCCCGCTCCGGCCGTTTCCGCCCGGCGCAGCAGGTCGCTGACCGAGGCCGCCGTCATCTCGGGTGCCGACACTTCCACTCTTTCACCACTCGGAGTCTCCGCCGGGGAGTCCTCGGGCTTCTTCGTCAAAACCGGGGTGGCAGGCTCCGGCTCGGGCTCATTCTTCCCCAGCGACCCCGCCGCCGTCATCACCGTGCTGTCCAGAGTCTTTTTCACCGCCCCAAACAGCAGGTCGTACACAGCGTCCTCCTCCCGGAAGCGCACCTCCAGCTTGGCGGGGTGTACGTTGACATCCACCCGGTCGGCCGGCACCGTCAGCTCCAGCGCAAACACCGGGAACCGGCCTACCATCAGCCGGTTTTTATAGGCCGCCTCCACTGCCCGGGCCGCCAAGGGGCTGCGAACGTACCGGCCGTTTAAAAACAGGGTTTCGTAGCCCCGGTTGGCCCGGCACAGCTCGGGGCGGCCCACCAGCCCGGACACGGCATAGCCGTTCTTTTCCCCGGCCACCGGCAGCAGCTTTTCCGCCGCCGCCCGGCCGTAGACCTGCATAGCCACCGTCCGCAAATCCCCATCCCCGGGGGTATGCAGCACCGTGTTGCCGTTGTTGATGTACTGGAACGACACCTCCGGGTGCCCCAGGGCCAGCCGGTTCATCAGCTCGCCCACAGCAGCGCTTTCCGCCGCCGGCTTTTTTAAAAACTTCCGCCGGGCGGGTACGTTGTAAAACAGGTTTTGCACCACCAGGGTGGTGCCCACCGGCAGGGCCGTTTCCCCGCTATCCACCATGTCCCCGCCGTGAATGGTCAGGGTGGTCCCCGTTTCCTCGTCCCCGGTACGGGTCAGCAGCGAGGTTTGGGACACCGCCGCAATGCTGGACAGGGCCTCCCCCCGGAACCCCAGGGTGGTAATACCCAGCAGGTCTCTTGCGTCCTCAATCTTGCTGGTGGCATGGCGCAAAAACGCCGTTTTTACGTCATCCCGGGCAATGCCGCTGCCGTTATCCGTAATGCGGATATAGCTGACCCCGCCCTCCCGAATTTCCACGGTAATGGCGCTGGCCCCGGCGTCCATGGCGTTTTCCACCAGCTCCTTCACCACCGAAGCCGGCCGCTCCACCACCTCGCCTGCGGCGATCTGATTGATGGTATGGGTGGAAAGCACATGAATTTTCCCCATTACAATCCCCTCGCCTTCTTTTGCAAGTTAAACAACGCCTCGATGGCCTGAATGGGCGTCATGGCCAGCACGTCCATGTTTTCCAGCTCGTCCAAAATAGGGGTTTCCTTGGCATGGAACAAATCGATTTGGCTGGCCTGCTCCTGCGCCGCCGCCTGGGCCTCCTTGGCGATTTTTTTCGACTGCCGGGCAATGTCCGCCGCCGAAAGCCGCTTTTGGATGGCCCCCGCCCGGCGCAGCACCTTTTGGGGCAGCCCTGCCAGCCGGGCCACCTGCACGCCGTAGCTTTGGTCGGCCCCGCCCCGGGCAATCTTCCGCAAAAAGATGATGTCCTCGCCCTGCTC
>CAKTER010000030.1 GCA_934552695.1 uncultured Eubacteriales bacterium | reverse complement strand
GATTTACAACATCTTCAACACCGAAAAGCTGCTGGATAGGCCGGTGCAGATTGCCATTTCCAACACCAGCGGCACCAGCGGCATTGCCCACTGGATTAACAGCTACTTTGGGCTTTCCGGCTCTGCCGCCATGGACAAAAAGCACCCGGTGGTAGAGGCCGTTTACCAGTGGGTAAACGAGCAGTATAACGAGGGCCGGGTGACCATGATTACCGACGAAGAGCTGGAGGTACAAACTCTGGATGCGATGAAGAAACAGGAGGGATAAGGATGGACGCCAAACAGGCAGCACTGGAAAAGTTTGGGGCGCTGATGGACGAGCAGCTGGCCCGTATTGAGAAAATGAAGGCCGAAAAGGACTTTTTGGATTACAGCGCCCTTAAGCCCATTATCATCGGCATTTGCGGCGGCGACGGCATTGGCCCCGCCATTACCCATCAGGCCCGCCGAATCCTGGAGGTTTTGTTACAAGACGAGATTGCTTCCGGCAAGGTGGAGCTGCGGGACATTGACGGCCTGACCATCGAGCGCCGGGCCGCCGTGGGCAAGGGCATTCCCGATGACACGCTGGAAGAACTGAAAGCTTGCCACGTTATTTTAAAGGGCCCCACCACCACCCCCCGGGCCGGGGACCCCTGGCCCAACGTAGAAAGCGCCAATGTGGGGATGCGGAAGGCCTTGGATTTGTTTGCCAACGTGCGGCCGGTGTGCATTCCCGAGCAGGGCATCGACTGGACGTTTTTCCGGGAAAACACGGAGGGCGCCTACACCGTGGGCGGCAAGGGCTTTGCCTACAACGAGGATTTGTTTGTAGACTTTACCATTACCACCCGGGAGGGTACCGAGCGGATTATCCGCTCCGCCTTTGAGTTTGCCAAAAAGAACGGCAAAACCCGGGTCACCGCCGTCACCAAGGCCAATATCATCAAAACCACCGACGGCCAGTTTTTAAAGATTTTTTATGAGATTGCCAAGGAATACCCCGGCATTGCCGCCGACGACTGGTACATCGACATTATGACCGCCAAGCTTTTGGACGAGCAGCGCCGCCGGGACTTCCAGGTGGTGGTCCTGCCCAACCTGTACGGGGACATCATCACCGACGAGGCCGCCGAGCTCCAGGGCGGGGTAGGCACTGCCGGCAGCTCCAACATCGGCAAGCGCTATGCCATGTTCGAGGCCATCCACGGCTCCGCCCCCCGGATGGTGGCCGAGGGCCGGGACATTTACGCCGACCCCACCAGCGTCATTCGGGCCGCCGGGATGCTATTGGCCCACATTGGCTACACCGAGCAGGCCAAAAAGCTGGACGCCGCTCTGGATATTTGCACCCGCACCGAAAAGAAGATGTTTACCACCGGCCGCAGCAACGGCGCCACCGGCGAGCAGGTGGCCGACTACATTTTGGAGACCATTGCCAAGCTGTGATTTTTCCGGCTCCGGTTCGCCGGAGCCTTTTCCATACCAACCCGTCCCCTTTTCTAGCCGCCTGCGGGCTGCGGAACGCCCGCCTCATTGCCATGGAAAACAAAATGAAAGTTTTAACCGTGTTCGGCACCCGGCCCGAGGCCATTAAAATGGCCCCCCTGCTGCAAGCGCTTTCCGCCAGCCCGTACATAGAAAGCCGGCTGTGCGTCACCGCCCAGCACCGGGAAATGCTGGATCAGGTGCTGGAGATTTTCGACCTGCACCCCGACCACGACCTGAACATTATGACCCCCCGGCAAACCCTGGAAATGATTACCGTAAAGGCCCTCACCGGGCTGGGCGCAGTCATGGAGGAGGAACAGCCCAATCTGGTGCTGGTACACGGGGATACCTCCACCACCTTTGCGGCGGCCCTTTCCGCCTTTTACCATCAAATCCCCGTAGGCCATGTGGAGGCCGGGCTGCGTACCTACGACAAATACCAGCCCTTCCCCGAGGAAATGAACCGGCGGCTCACCGGGGTACTGGCCGACCTGAACTTTTCGCCCACGCCCTTGGCCCGGGAGCGGCTGCTTAGGGAAAACACCGACCCCCAGAGCATTTATGTTACGGGGAACACCGTCATCGACGCTTTGCAGACCACCATCGCCCCGGACTATGTGTTTACGGAGGAGGCGCTAAACCACATCGATTTCCAAAACCGGCGGGTGCTGGCAGTCACCGCCCACCGGCGGGAAAACCTGGGCGAGCCCCTGCTGGCCATTTGCCGGGCCTTCCGGCGGCTGGTGCAGGCCTTCCCCGACGTGGAGCTGGTGTATGCCGTCCACAAAAATCCGGTGGTCCAGGCCGCCGCCGCCACCATTTTAGAGGGGCTTTCCCCGGAGGAGGCCAGCCGGGTCCACCTGCTGCCGCCCCTGGACTTACGGGATATGCATAACCTGATGAACCGGTCGTATCTGGTACTCACCGATTCCGGCGGCTTGCAGGAGGAGGTTCCCTCCCTGGGCAAGCCGGTGCTGGTGCTGCGAAACGTCACCGAGCGCCCCGAAGGCGTTACCGCCGGTACCCTGCGGCTGGTAGGCTCCGACGAGGAGGCCGTATTCCAAAACGCCAGCGAGCTTTTGACCGACCCGCAAGCCTACGCCCAAATGGCTCAGGCCAAAAATCCCTTTGGGGACGGCCATGCCTCGGAACGGATTGTGGCCGCCATCCTCCATCACTTCAAAAATATGCCAAGACCGGCGGATTATATTTGAAACAAAAGCGGAAAGACTGCGTATATAAGAATGTAAACCAAAATTCGATGATTTTGTTCGCAGTCCTGCCAAAGGAGGATTCCCATGAAAGAAGAAAGATTAGCTGTTTTAGATATGCTGGCCAAGGGCTCCATTAACGTAGACGAAGCCGAACGGCTGTTAAAGCTGTTAAACAAAGAAGAAAAGCCCCGCCGGGAGCGTTCCGGCGAATGGAGCGACCGGCTGAACCGGTTTGGCAAAAAGGTGGGCCACGTGGCCCGGCAGGTAGGCGATAAGCTGGAGGACACGGCTACCGTCATGGAGCCTAAAATCCGCAAAACCGCCCAAACCGTAGCCGATAAAACCCAGGACGCCGCCTGGGCCGTGGCCGACAAAACCCACGACGTTGTGCTGGATATTAAAAAGAACTACAACGACTACCGGGCCGAGAAAAAGCAGGCCCAGCCCCGGAGCGGTGATGAGCCCGTTCAGGACGACGATTTTGAGGAGCTGCCCAAAGGCAGCACCATCATTGGCATGGAAAACATCCAGGTAAGCTCCGAAGCGCCCAAGGCCGAAGAAGCGAAAGCCGCAGAGCCCAAGGCCGAAGCCCCTATTGAGGGCGAAGCCCGGGAGGCCGAGGAGGCGCCCGCCGGGGATATTCCCAGCGCCGACAGCGAAAGCTTTGAGGAAGAAAAGCACTAAGCCCGGAAAAGTTCCAAAACCCGGTGGATATTTTAAAACGGATATGGTAAGATAGGACGTAACCGATTCAACAGCCACCGGAAGCAGGGAGAACCTATGGAACCAAAAGAAGAAAACCAAACCCCCACCGCCACCGAAGCCTTTCCCACCCCGGAAACGGAGGCACAGCCGTCCACCGACGAAGCCCCGGAGACCCGGGAGACAGCGGAAATGACGAAAACCCCGGAAACCGGGGACGAGCCCGCTGAGCCGGAGTTTCCCGGCCGGGGGCGAAGAAGCCGCAAGGCCCGCCGGGAGCGGGAGGAAGCCCATTCGGCCAAGGCCGAGGCCCTCAGCTGGGTCAAAACCATTGTGGTGGCCTTGCTTTTGGCGCTCTTTATCAACAAGGTGCTGATTGTCAACGCAACCGTTCCCACCGGCTCCATGGAAAATACCATTATGCCCGATGACCGGATTGTAGCCAACCGGCTTTCCTATGTGATGGGCGACCCGGAACGGGGGGACATTGTGGTATTCCGCTATCCCGACGACCCCACGGGCAAAACCCTGTATGTGAAGCGCGTCATTGGGCTGCCGGGGGATACCGTTTCCGTGTTCGAGGGCATTGTGTTCATCAACGGCGTCATGCTCACCGAGCCCTATGTGAAAGAAGAAGCCTATGGCGATTTTGGGCCGTATACCGTGCCCGAAGGCTGCTATTTTATGATGGGAGACAACCGAAACAACTCGCTGGACTCCCGCTATTGGCAAAATACCTTTGTGGAACAGGATGACCTGCTGGGGAAAGTGGTGTTCCGCTATTAACCCCATCCGGGCCTCATCCGCTCCACCAACGACAATTCTTAAGGAGGAACCATCATGACTTTTACCAAAGATACCCGCATCGGCGAGCTGCTGCGGAACGAACCCCGGGCCGCCGTCATCCTGATGCAGAACGGAATGCATTGCGTAGGCTGCCCCAGCTCCGTTATGGAGACGCTGGAACAGGCCAGCGCCGTTCACGGTATGAATTGCAACGCCATTCTGGAAGAAATCAACAGCCTGCCCCCGCAGGAGGCTTGATTCGGATTCCCAGGCACCCAGCCCGCTTTGGCGGGCTTTTTCTGTTTTCGGGGCCGGGCGCCATTTCCCGCCTGCCGATTCCATACCAAAAGCGCCGGGCCTAAGCCCGGCGCTTTTATACGCTCCTACCAATGCCATCGGGTTTGCCTAAACGGGTACCCCCGCCGTTCCAGCCAAGGCCCCGATTCAGCCATAACTCCGGAACAGCCCCATCGCTGTGATTCCCTCCCCAAAGAAGGGGGGGCATTCCCCCGTCCGGGCCTGCGTGATATAAAGGTTCTCGCCGGAGGGGTCGATCAAAACCGGGAAGCTGCCACCGGCAAATTCCCCGGTGTCAACGGAATAAATCTCCAGCCGCAGGCAGTCGTCCTCCATCCGCCAAGCCCCCGTATAGGCAGTCTGATACTCCTGCCCGGCCTCCGCCTGATAGGAGATTACCGCCGTACCGGAATACTCCGGATCGCTATCGCCCCAGTTTAGCTCTATAAACCAAGGCTCGCCGTTCCAGGTGGTATCCGCCAGCCCCCAGTCTGTGGGCGGCAGCCACCATCCGTCCCCTTCGGGGTCTCCGTCCTCCCACTCATCGCCGTACACATAGGTGCCCGCATCCATCATGGTAAAATAGCCGTTCTCGTCCGTGGCCTTGATAAGCCAGCCGTCCTCGTCAAACCCCGGGTACCAGGTCGTACTGGCCCCCTGGCCGGCGGTAACCACAATCTCCACGTCCGGCTCGTCCAGCATCTGCTCGTAATGGGCAAACACCAGCAACGGCTCCCCGTATTCGCTGCGGTAAAGCACCTCCTGGTTCTCCAAATGGGTGCCGTTCCCGGCATACACCCACTGGATACGGTTAACGGCCACGGTGCTATCGTCATACCGGGGAATAATACAGAAAAGCTCGCCATCATCGCCGCCCAGGATACGTTCCGGCGGAATGGTTAAAAGAAACGGCATGTATTCCAGCACAGGGGCGCAGTTCTCCCAAAGCCACTCCGTCAAATCGGAGTCCTCCGCTTCGGGCCGATAGCCCAAATAGGCCACCGCAAAAATCATCTCATCGCTGAACGCCATGCTTTCCCGCAGCTCTTGCAAAGAGTTTTCCGCCTGTTCCCGGTCTACGGTAGCCGGGCGGCCCGGCTGCGCCTCGTCCTTTCCGCCTTTCTCCCCGGAAAGCGACCCGGAAGCGCCGTTGGTCTCTCCGCTTCCCCCGGCCGGGGGCGCATCGTTTTGCTTGCCGCAGGCAGACAAGCCCAGTGCCAGCACCAGGCACAAAAGCCCTGCCCCCAAACGGCGTCGGAACGAACCCTTCATATCGCAGCCTCCTTTTTAAAACTTGCCGCTCCGGCCGCTGCCGCCGCCACCGCTCCGGGAGCTGGAACTGGAGCCGCCGCCGCTTGAGCTGGCCTTTGCAATCCGGGTACGGGTCTCGGTCGTATGGGTGTAACGGTCATAGCTGTCGGTCAGCACTAACCCCTCCACCCCTATGTACTCGTTGGCCTCCACCTTTTGGTGAACCGTATTCATTTTCCGCTTCAGCACCGCACAAACCGCCAGCGAAATCAAACAAGAAATGCCCACCATCAGCAAGATTCCCCACAACATGTTCGGCCGCACCGGCTTACCCGCATCGGCTTTGGCCAAAAACTCGTCGCACTCGTCCAAATAGTCGGAAATCCCGCCGTACCAGTCGTTCTCCCCAAAGTCATCCAAAAAGGCGTCTTCCAGCTTTTTTTGCCCGTAGCTGTTAAAGGCATACTCCGCCTTCTCGCCGTAAACAAACAGGGCAAAATCCCGTTCATCCATACTCAAAAGCAGGATGATTCCATCCCGGCCGCTGCCCACCCCAAAGGAGTTCTCCCCGGAATGGTAAATTTGGGTGGTAACGTCAAAAACATCGCCCACGCCATATTCCGTATAGTCGTCCAGCATGACCGCATAAACGCCGCAGCCGCTACGCTGAGAAATCGCCTCGGCCTGCGCCTCCAGCTCCTCCCACTCTGCAAAGGACAGCAGGCTGCTGATGTCGTACACATAGTGCATGGTCACGCTTTGCGGCGCCGGGGCTTCGCTGCCGGTTTCGCCGTCCCCGGCGGAGCTATCCGGCGGGCAATGGGTAAGGATGTAGGTTTCGACGGCGTCCGCCATGGCGCTCACCGCCTGTACGGTAGCCACTGCGCTCATGGTCATATCCTCGCCATTCCAGGCGGTTTCGGCCATGTAGGGCTGCACAGCGGTAAAAACGTAGTCGGACAGCTCCTGCCCGCTCCCCCGCTCGGGATCCAAAATCGCATACACGCACCAGTTGACTTCGGAAGGCAGGGCATACGAGCCGTTATCCAGCATCTCCAGCAGGATGGTCAGCGTAACGCCCTCCTGCTTTTCCCCATAGCCGTAGTCATAGTCCGAATAGATGTTAACGGCGGCGTCCCCCACGGAATCGTAGTCCGTACTCGTCAGAATATCCACCCGCAAATCCAGTCCGCAAGACTCCGCCACCTGAGGAAGGATGGTTTCCCCCAAATACGTCAGTTCCCGGGAGTTTAGTTCTTCCGTCTCGTCGTAAATCACGCCGTATTGGTTTGCCGCCATAACGGGGGTACCGAGGGCCAGCACCAGCAGAAGCGCCAGCGCCAAAACAGAAAACTTCTTTTTCATATCCGTCCCTCCCCCTATCACCGCATCGCCAAAACGGTAACGACGCTCAATACTACCGAAAGCGGCGCCGCAATGGCGGCAAACAGCCCCCAGTACCGCCCCTTGCTAATCGGTAGGTCGCCCACCAGCTTTCCGGTCTGGCCGTTCATGGCAAACAAAAAGTCCTTGCCCTGCCATTTTGTGTTCAGCAGCCACACCGGCATCAGGGCATAGTGGACCTTCCCCCGCCGCAACGAGGTATCTCCGCTCATCCGCACACAGCTGCTATAACCGCCCACCGTGCTTCGCAGCGACGCTTCCAGGGTTCCCTCACAGCGTACATCCGCCCGGTGCTGGCTCTGCTCCACCGTCACATCAAACTTGTCGGCCAAAAAGCCCGGAAGATAGGCCGTGGAAAAAGGCTTCAGCTCCTCGTAATCGTAGGGCTCGATGGAATCCATATAATCATCCGGCATTTTGCTGGAGGCGTCCACCGGGATTTTTTCAAAAGCCAAGCTGCCGGTGCGATACACATCGTAGTGGTCCGTTTCGGTAACCTCGTAATCCCCGGAACGGTAGCTGCGGGAACGGGTCGCCGCATAGTGGGCGTTCCCCTCCGCCTCGCCGTCAAACATCCAAAACGGGACGTAAACCCCTTGGATTTCTTGTAAATGGTTTTCGCTGGAAAAGCTCCTGGGTAAAAAGATTTTGCCCCTGTAATGCTGTTTAAGCCGTTGGATGGCGTCGTTTTTGCTCAGCTTAAAGGGAATCACAAAATCCGGCTTTAGTGCGCCGGTGAATTGTCCCGGCACTACCGTCGGGTTGCCGCAATACGGGCAGGAGGTAGCGGCGGTGCTTTCGTCGCAAATCAGCTCCGCCCCGCAGGAGGGGCAGCTGTAAACCTTCACGCCGGCTTCCTCCGCCCCCCAGTCCTCGTTAAAGCCCGACGTATCCCATTCTCCGCTGTCGGAGGGTTGTTCCTTTTTTTCGGCGGCCTGTTCCTCCGCCGCCTGTTGGGCTGCCGCCGCCTTTTCCTCTTTGGCCGCATAAAGCGCCTCAATTTCGGCTACATCGTAGCTGGAACCGCAATAATCGCACTCCAGCTTGCCGGAAGCGCCCACAAAGTGCAGCGGGCCGGTACAGTTGGGACACTGGTAGTTGGTCACCTGTGCTGGCATGGATGGCTCCACCCCTTTCCTGTTTTTTCATAACAGAGCCCGCCCGCATTTGCGGACGGGCGCCGTTTGCTATGCGTGTTTACTCAAAGTGCAGGCTGTCGATAATGGCAGCAATCTCCGTACCCGGGTCGGGGCTTCCGTCAAAAATCTGGATGCAGGCCCAGTCGCCGGAGGAAACCTGACCATAGTACTCAATCCGGTCAAATCCCATGTAGCGGTACGTGCGGCCCGCCATCTCTACGCCGTCGATCGTGCGGGAGGCGATTTCCTGCACGTTCTCATAGGACTCCAGATAGTAGTTTACTTCGTCCTCGTTGGCTTTCATCAAAACCTCGATGTGAGGCTTCCCCGCCTTTCTGGAATCAAAATCGGGGGCATTGTAAATGCTCACATAGCCCTTAAACTTGTTGTCCGAACACCACTCGCCCGCCGGAATCTCATAGGAGACCGTGGTGATGGTATCGCTGTAATAGGGCTGGATTTCAAAGCTTTGCAGCATCGGCTCGCCGGGAGCTACGGTTTCCTCCATGGTTTCTCCCTCGCCGTATACAGCGCCTTCAAAATCGTCGGGCATCGGCTCGCCCGCCTCAATCAGAGGCAGATACCAGGTTTCGTAAACGTAGGGCAGGCTTCCCTCGTCTACGTCGTCCCAAACCTTACCCCAGGGGCGCAGGTAGACTTCGTAGTGAAATTCGCCCTCTTCGCCCTCATACCAGCCATCGATGAAGATAAGGTCCTCGTAATCCGTCAGGGCGGGGTCCACAATCCAGTCCGCATGCTCCAGCGGCACATTAATAAACCAGCACTGCTCAGAATACATCGTGCCGTGTTCCCCGGCGCCGGACGGATCCAGGCTAATCGAAACGAAAGCCGCCCCGGTTTCCCGGTCGATGGTATCGTCCCACATCTCAAAGGTACCGGTGTTGTCCTCGCCCACATCGATGACTGCGCAGATATCCCACCAGTCGCCCTCCAGCTCGGCATAGTCGCCCGTACAGCTGCTGACCGTCCACCAGCCAAACCAGTCGCCGTTCCACCAGTCCCGCAAATTGGTAGCCATTGCCTCCGGCATATCGACGCCTTCCTTCAGGAAGGTCATCTTGAGGGAGAAGCCCCAATAATCGTCCAAGGTAATCAGGCCGTCCTTCAGCGTGCCCTTGCACTCCAGCCCATCGGAGGTCATCTTCAGCACCCCGTCCTTGTCAACGCTCCATTTTACCTCGTCTGTGTCGCCGTCAAGGGAAAACACGCCCTTGCCGCCGCTCTGCAATTCAATGTAGTTGTCGCCCTCGTTATAAATTTCGTTCATGGACATCCACGTGTCGTCCTCGCTATAAGCGACCTTTTGTCCCAGGTACTTGCCAATGGCAGGGTCATCGGCGGACGTCCCGCCGCCTTTCCCGCCGCAGGCAGCCAACGGCAGTACCAATACCATGGCCAAAGCCAGAGAAATCATCTTTTTCATAAGCGTCTCCTTATCCTTGTTGAACCAGTCTTGCGCTTTTTCACCATGTTGGCCTTTTCGGGCCCTGCGGACGGATCCCTTGGGCCTATCCCAAAGCCCTCCGGCAGCGTTCGCCCTCCGTTCGCTGTGCCAACCTATGCGGAACAGGCCGGCAATCGGCAAGGTTTCCTGCCAACGCCGGTCCTGCCTGCGAAAAACGATTGTTGCTCAGCCCGTCCTATCCGGCGCAGCGCCAAAGGCCCCGCCGTATCGAACGTTCCGCTTTTCCCGCTTCTTTCCTTCGGCCAAATCCCATGGATTTAACCGGTGCCTTTTTGCTGTGGGCCGCATAGTCCCACCCGCCTGACCGTCCTTACTTCTTGATTTCCAGGAACGGCTGGATGGCGCCGGCCACATTGGGGATAGGCATGGTCTGGAGCCAGATTTTGCCGGGGCCGGTCAGGACGGTGTTAAACCAGCCCTCGCCGCCCAGCATTTTGTTCTTCAGGCCCTTGACCTGCTGGATATCCATGGACACGCCCTCTTCAAAGCCCATCACATAGCCGGTATCGACTACCATCTGTTCGCCGGGAGCCAGGGTGTATTCGACCAGCTCGCCGTCTACTTCGGCAAAGGCCATGCCGCTGCCGGTCAGCTTTTGCATAATAAAGCCCTCGCCGCCAAAGAAACCGGCGCCCATCTTCTTATTGAAGTGAATGGAGAGCTGTACTCCCGCCTCCGAGGCCAGGAACGATTTCTTTTGCAGGATGTAGCTCTTTCCGGGGCTTACCTCCAGGGCCAAAATCTGGCCGGGGAAGCTGGAGCCGAACGCAATCAGGCCGGCGCCCCGGGCGGTGTAGATGTTTTGGAATATGCTCTCGCCGGAAAGGGCCTTCGAGAACATTTTCCCCACGCCGCCGCCACCGGAGGTGCTCATTTCCATGTTGGGGGACATCCACACCATGGAGCCTTTTTCGGTAATCATTTTCTCACCGTCATTCACCTTGCACACCACAACGGGGAAAGAACCTCCTCTTAATTCGTATTGCATAACATTCCCTCTCTTTCTCTTCTTACTTAGTAATAGGTTATAGTATGTGTAACGTGCCGCTGCGTATGGCGGTACGTTGCCCAACATAGGTAATTACGGACGGGGCGAATCGCAATATTCGCACACGCTGCCGGTATTGGTGCCGCCGCAGGCGGGGCAAACCCAAGGGCCTGCCTGTGGTGCCGCCCCGGCTTCGGCAACGGCCTCTCCCGGCCGGCCGCCGGCGGCAAAAGCGTCCTTGGCCTCCCGGATTTGCTTAAGATGGTTGCAAATTTCCTCCCCCATCTGCCGGTATTGGCGATATTCCACACTGGTTTCGGGATTGACCGGGCGGCCCGCCGCCGTCGGCGTCCGGCTCGCCAGCGAATGAGGGGCGGCCGCCGGGGGCTGAAGCTCCACCGTGCGGTCGTTCAGTTGAAACCGCATTTCATCAAAATAGGGATGGTTGACGGTAATGACTATGTAAAAATCATAGGAGTACTCATAGCGAGGGGGCGTATAGCTTTCTTCCTTGCCGTCCTTGCCCTTCCGCATAAGCTCCGTCCGATCCTCGTCAACATCCATGCGGCAGCCGGTCAGGGCGCTAAAGTCCAAAATGTCCGGGTTGGCCTCGGCTAAATCCCGGGAGCGGGTGACCGTAAACCACCGATGCTCCTCGTCCAGCAGCACCCGCCAGCCCTGGCCATAGGCACAGGTGGCCCGGAACTGGGCCGCCCGCTTCCGGTTTTCTTCCCGGTAAGCCAGCTGCTCCTTAATTTCCCCAACGGTCGCATGGCGCCGTTCGCTGAACCAGGGCGAAAGCTTTTTGGCGCAATCCTTGCAAAGATTGCCGTCCTCCAGCTTCCGGTTCCCCAAAAGCCCAATTTTCTCCCCGCAAACGTCGCAGTATTTTTTATCAAACAAGCCCATGGGGATCCCTCTCCTTCCGCCGCCTTTTTCCCGGCGGTCTTTTTCCCGCCGCCCGGTGGCATTTTCTTTCGTTTATGGCTCCCGTTTTTGCAGCTCCACCGTTTCCTCGCTGTCATCCGAACGCATCTGCGTCAGCGTCAACGTCCCGCTGCCCTCGTCCTCCGCCGCATCGTGGGAAAACGCTTTGATTGTGCCAAGGGCCGTTCCGTCGGGGGCGACAAGCTCACAGCGGTCCAGCAGCAGCTCCGTCCAAACAACCTTTCCCGGCTGGAGGTAGGTAAAATCCAGCGGGGAGGTTAAAACGGTCTCGCCGTCCTCGCAGAGAACGATGCCGTCCTCCTCGTCAATGACCGCCTGCCAGCGGCCGTCTGCGCTTTCCCAGGTCCCTTCCAGCACAGGCCAGAGGACGGAATTATCCACATAGGTATGATCGCCGTCCAAAAGGAAGGCGGCATCCGGGTTTTCCATGCCGTCGCCCCCGTCCATAATCTGATTCGTAACAAAGTGCCTGTAAAGCCCGGAAAGAGCGAGGCCGACCACTATGCCTGCCAAAAGAATCCAGAGCATTCGCCGCTTCATCCAACAATGTCCCCATCGTCAAAGGGGTCTCCGCATTCCGGACAGAACTTGGGGGGATGCTGGGGGTCGGCAGGCTCCCAGCCGCATTTGTCACACCGGTATTGCGGTGTACCGGCCGGCTTTTTGGCCCCGCATTCC
>CAKTER010000029.1 GCA_934552695.1 uncultured Eubacteriales bacterium | reverse complement strand
CCACAACCTTGGCCACATAAGCGGGCAGATTCTTCTCCTCCTTGGCCTCGTCCACGGCGTTAGCCCACGCAGCAGGCACGGTCACCTCCACCGCACCGTTAATCCCGGCGTCCACGGCGGCGTAGTTCTCGTTCAGAATGTCCTCGCCCTTTTTGTTGTAGGTCTTTTTGATGGCGGCCTTCATGTACTCCACGGCTTTGTCGATGGGGATGATATTGGCCAGCTTAAAGAAGGCGGCCTGCAAAACCGTGTTCACCTTGTTGCCCAGACCCACTTCCCGGGTCAGCTTTAAGGCGTCGATGGTATAGAACTTAATATGCTTTTGCGCCAGAGTCCGCTTCATAGCCGCCGGCAGCTTTTCGTCCAGCTCTTCCGGCGTCCACTCGGTGTTCAGCAGGAAAATACCGCCGTCCACCAAATCGGTCAGCATATCGTAGGTATAAACATAGGAAGGGGTATGGCAGGCCACAAAGTTGGCCTTTTTCACCAGATAGGTAGAGCGGATGGGCGCATGGCCAAACCGCAGGTGGCTTTGGGTAATGCCGCCGCTCTTTTTGGAGTCGTAGTCAAAATATGCCTGAGCATACATATCGGTGTGGTCACCGATAATCTTGATGGAGTTTTTGTTGGCGCCTACGGTGCCGTCGGCCCCCAGGCCCCAGAACTTGCAGCTTACGGTGCCGTTGCCTTCGTTTACGTCAATCTCGTCGCCCACAGGCAGGGACAGGTGGGTTACATCGTCCACAATGCCCACGGTGAAGTGGTTTTTGGGAGCGTCCAGCTTCAGGTTGTCGAATACCGCTACAACCTGCGCCGGGGTGGTGTCCTTAGAGGCCAGACCATAGCGGCCGCCCACAATCACAGGGCGCTCGCTCACCTCGTTATAGGCAGCGCAAACATCTTGATACAGAGGCTCGCCCATGGCGCCGGCTTCCTTCGTCCGGTCCAAAACGGCAATCTTCTTGACGGTTTTGGGGATAGCGTTCAGCAGGTGCTTAACAGAGAAGGGGCGGAACAGGTGAACCTTAACCAGGCCAACCTTCTGGCCCCGGGCGTTCAGGTAGTCCACCACTTCCTCGGCGGCCTCGCACACAGAGCCCATTGCCACAATGACCCGGTCGGCGTCGGGAGCGCCGTAGTAGTTGAACAGCTCGTACTGACGGCCGGTGATTTTGCTAATGGCATGCATGTATTCCTCTACAATGCCGGGCAGGGCGTCGTAGGCGGGGTTGCAGGCTTCCCGGTTCTGGAAGTAAATATCCCCGTTCTGAGCGGTCCCCCGCAGGTCGGGGTGCTCGGGGTTCAGGGCGTGGGCCCGGAACGCAGCCACGGCATCCCGATCCAGCAGGGAAGCAATGGCCTCTTCATCGTTGACTTCGATCTTCTGAATCTCGTGAGAGGTCCGGAAGCCATCGAAGAAGTGCAGGAAAGGCAGGCTACCCTTAATGGCAGACAGATGGGCTACGGAGCCCAAATCCATAACCTCCTGTACGGAGTTGGAGCACAGCATGGCAAACCCGGTCTGACGGCAGGCCATCACGTCGGAATGGTCGCCAAAAATGGACAGGGCATGGGCCGCCAGGGTACGGGCGCTCACGTGGAACACCGTGGGCAGCTGCTCGCCGGCGATTTTATACATATTGGGAATCATCAGCAGCAGCCCCTGAGAAGCCGTGTAGGTGGTGGTCAGGGCGCCGGCGGTCAAAGACCCGT
This sequence comes from uncultured Eubacteriales bacterium, assembly GCA_934552695.1. Lineage (GTDB taxonomy): Bacteria > Bacillota > Clostridia > Lachnospirales > Anaerotignaceae > CAKTER01. The sequence continues at coordinate 10,868 of CAKTER010000029.1, read as the reverse complement.
GAACCGCACCGGCAGCACCGCCCTCGGACTGCATTTCGACTACCTTGACCCGCTGGCCAAAGGCGTTCTTTTTGCCGTTGGCAGACCATTCGTCTACCTTTTCGGCCATGGGGGACGACGGGGTGATGGGGTAAATGCCCGCCACTTCGGTAAACGCATAGGATGCAAATGCAGCCGCTTCGTTGCCGTCCATGGTCTTCATGATTTTCGACATTTGGGATAACCTCCTCGCAAATAAACTCACAATTTGGAAAAAGTATTTTTATTTTTATATCATAAATAGGTTGCTATTGCAAGTTTAATCTATTTATTATCAATCTTTTGGGGCTTCCTCCGCCGGAGCCGCCACCTCCAGCCCCAGCTCGGCCAGCTGGGCGGGGTCAACCACATTGGGGGCTTCGGTCATGGGGCAGGAGGCGTCCTTCACCTTGGGGAAGGCAATCACGTCCCGGATAGTGGAAGCGCCGCAAATCAGCATAACCATCCGGTCCAAGCCAAAGGCCAGCCCGCCGTGGGGGGGCACCCCGTATTGGAAGGCCCGCAGCAGGAAGCCAAACCGGGCCTGGGCCTGCTCGGGAGTAAAGCCCAGCAGCGAAAACATTTTCTGCTGCACGTCCGCCTGATGGATTCGGATGCTGCCGCCGCCCAGCTCCACGCCGTTTAAGACCATGTCGTAGGCCTTGGCCCGGACAGCGCCGGGGTCGGTATCCAGCAGGGGCACGTCCTCGTCCATGGGAGCGGTAAAGGGATGGTGAACGGCCACAAACCGGTTTTCCTCCTCGTCCCACTCCAGCATGGGGAACTCGGTGACCCACAGGAACTTGTGAACGTTGGGATCCAGCAAATCCATCCGCCGGGCCATTTCCAGCCGCAACGCCCCCAGGGCGTCGAACACAATCTGGTTTTTGGCGTCGGCCACAAACAGCAGCAAATCGCCGGGCTTGCCGCCCATAGCGTCCACCAGCTCCTGTAGCTTTTCGGGAGCAAAGAACTTGGCAAGGGGGGACTTGAGGCTGCCGTCCTCCTGCACAATCACATAGGCCAGGCCCTTGGCCTTGTAGGTTTTGACAAACTCGCCCAAAGCGTCCAGCTGCTTCCGGGGCAGGTGGCCCTGGCCCGTGGCGTTGATGCCCCGGACGCTGCCGCCGCCCGCCAAGGCGGACTGGAACACCACAAAATCGGTACCGGCTACTACCTCGGATACGTTTTGCAGCTCCATGCCAAAGCGCATATCCGGCTTATCGGAGCCAAAGCGCTCCATGGCCTCCTTCCAGGTCAGCCGCAGGAAGGGGGTCTCTAAGGTTTCACCCAGGGTTTCGGCAAACACCCGGCTGATGAGCCGCTCATTGAGGGAAAGGATGTCCTCCATCTCGATAAAGGACAGCTCCATGTCGATTTGGGTAAACTCCGGCTGCCGGTCGGCCCGCAAATCCTCATCCCGGAAGCACCGGGCAATCTGATAGTACCGGTCCATACCGGATACCATCAGCAGCTGCTTAAATAGCTGGGGGGACTGGGGCAGGGCGTAAAACTCACCGGGATACACCCGGCTGGGCACCAGATAGTCCCGGGCGCCTTCCGGGGTGGAGCGAGTCAGGATGGGGGTTTCAATCTCCAAAAAGCCCTCGTCGTTCATAAAGTTCCGCACGCTCTGCACCACCTGATGCCGCAGGGCAATGTTGCGGAACAGGTCGGCCCGGCGCAAATCCAAATACCGGTACTTTAACCGCAGGTCATCCTTAACCCCGGTATCCTCGCCAATGGGGAAGGGCGGGGTTTCGGACTCCGAAAGAATCCGCAGCTCGTCCACCAAAATTTCGATGCGGCCGGTTTTCATGTCCGGGTTGATGTTTTCGGGAGTCCGGGCGGCCACCCGGCCCCGGATAGCCAGCACAAACTCACCCCGAACGCTTTCTGCTTTGTGGAACAGCGCGGCAGGAGCGGTGTTCCCGTCCACCGTCGCTTGCACAATGCCGGTGCGATCCCGCAGGGCAATAAAAATCAGCTGTCCTAGGTCCCGGCGGCGCTGGGCCCAGCCCATCACGGTAACGGTTTCACCGATTTGGTCTACCCCCACTTCTCCGCAATAATGGCTTCGTTTTAAGCCAGATAATGCTTCTGCCATGACAATGCTCTCCTTTGTTTGGTAGTCGGCGGCTCAGGCCTTGGTAATCCAGCCATACTTGTCGGCTACGGCGCCGCTCTGAATGCCGGTAATGGTGTCGTAAATCTTGTGGGAGACCGGGCCAATCTCGCCGTGGTTAATCACAAACTCCTTGCCCTCGAAATACAGCTGGCCAATGGGCGAAATGACCGCCGCCGTACCGGTACCGAAGGCCTCGTCCAAATGCCCGTTTTGGGCGGCCTCAATCACCTCCTGAATGGAGATGCGGCGCTCGGTAACCTTGTACCCGGCGTCCCGCAGCAGCTCGATGGCCGACATCCGGGTAATGCCCGGCAAAATGCTGCCGTTCAGCTCGGGAGTAATCACCTCGCCGTCGATGACGAACATCACGTTCATGGTGCCCACTTCTTCAATATATTTCTTTTCAATCCCGTCCAGCCACAGCACCTGGGTGTAACCCTTCTGCTCGGCCACCTCCTGGGCCTTTAAGCTGGCGGCATAGTTGGCGGCGGTTTTGGCATAGCCCAAGCCGCCCCGCACTGCCCGCACATACCCGTCCTCCACATAAATCTTGACCGGGTTAATGCCCGTGGCGTAATAAGCGCCTACCGGGGACAGGATGACCATAAACTTGTAGGTGTGGGAGGGATGAACGCCCACATGGTTATCGGTGGCAATGATAAAGGGCCGGATATACATGCTGGTGCCGGGGGCCGTGGGAATCCAGTCGGCGTCGATCCGCACCAGCTTGCGGATGCAGTCGGCCACAAATTCCCCGTCAAAGGTGGGGATGCACAGCCGCTCGTTGGAGCGATTCAGCCGTTCCATATTTTTGTCAATCCGGAACAGGTTGATGCTGCCGTCGGCGGTATGGTAAGCCTTTAAGCCTTCAAACGTGGCCTGCCCGTAGTGCAGCACCATGCAGGAGGGGTCCAGGGACAGGGGGCCGTAGGGAACAATGCGGGCGTCGTGCCAGCCCCGGCCCTCGGTGTAGTCCATGATAAACATATGATCGGTGTAATAGTTCCCAAACCCCAGATTGTTAAAATCCGGTTTTTGTTTGGGGTGTGTGGTCTTTTCAATCGTTAATTCCATGCTACGCAACCTTCTTCCTTTAATGCTTCCGCCAAATCTGCCAGCGGAACCGTCCGGGTCTCGCCGGTCTCCATGTTTTTGAGGACGCCTTGGCCGTTTGCCAGCTCATCGTCCCCCAAAATCATGGTAAAACGCACGCCAAGCTTGTTGGCATACTTCATTTGGGCCTTGACGCTTCTGCCTATGGTATCGCAGTCCGCCCACAGCCCCTGCTTCCGCAGGGCAAGGGTAATGCCCTGTGCTTTTATGCTTCCCACTTTTCCAATGGAACCGATATAGATATGACGTTTGGGTGCCATAGGCTTGTCGTCGCCTTGGGCCGCCAACGTCAGGAGCAGTCGTTCCAATCCCATCCCAAAGCCCACGGCCCCGGTAGCCGGGCCGCCGCATTCTTCAATCAGCCCGTCATAACGGCCGCCGCCGCATACGGTGCTTTGGGCTCCCAACGAGGTGGAGACAAATTCAAATACGGTACGGGTATAATAATCCAGGCCCCGGACAATGCCCGGGTCTACCACAAAGGGAATGCCCATAACCGTCAGGCGTTCCTGTAGCTCTTCAAAATGAGCCCGGCACTCCGTCCCCAAGCTATCCAGCACCGAAGGCGCCCCCGCCATCACGGCGTGGCACTTTTCCTCTTTGCAATCCAGCACCCGCAGCGGGTTCTTTTCCGCCCGCTCCCGGCACAGGGGGCACAGCTCGTCCCGGTGCTTACCAATATACTCCCGCAAAGCGGCGTTGTAGTTGGCCCGGCATTCCTTTCCCCCCAGGGAATTGATATGCAGGGTTACATTTTTTACCCCTACCGCCTCCAGCACAGCCGCCGCCACCGCAATGGCCTCGGCGTCCATAGCAGCGCCGTACCCGCCGAACAGCTCCACCCCAAACTGGTGGAACTGCCGCTGGCGGCCCGCCTGCATTTTTTCGTAACGGAACATGGGCTCGGTGTAATACAGCCGCACCGGGGCCGGGTCGTTGAACAGCCCGTGCTCAATAAACGCCCGGGCCGCCCCCGCCGTACCTTCCGGCCGTAGGGTAATGCTGCGGCCGCCCTTGTCCTCAAAGGTATACATTTCCTTTTGCACCACATCGGTGCTTTCCCCCACGCTGCGGGTAAACAGCTCCGTGTGCTCAAACACCGGCGTCCGAATCTCGGTAATCCCAAAAGCGGCGCACACCCGGCGGATGGTCTCCTCCACAGCATGCCAGCGCTCCATATCCAGTCCGTAAATATCCTTTGTTCCTTTCGGCGCTTGCGTCAGCATTCCGTCACCTCCCAAAAAAATCCCGTTTGCGGGCAATCATCTCGTCGATGCGCCCCATATAATCCTCCAAGCTCTTTACGTTAAACACCCGGTCGATGCGCTCCGGGGTGACCACCTTCGTCACCGCTCCGCACCCGGCGGCGTAAATCGTCTGGCTTTCTTCCATAATCAAAATGTTGTAGGGGCTTTCCAGCCCCGGCCGGGCATAGCCCACGTTTTCGTAGCTGCCCACCATGTTTTTTTGCCGGTACATATAGTAGGGCCGCATCCCCAGCGCCGCCGCCGTCTCCCGGGAGAGCCGGAGCATTTGCTCCATGTCCGCCGGACTGGGCAGGGGGTAGTCCTCCAGCTGCTCGTTGAGCCGGGAGGCCCGCTTTATGGCCAAGGTGTGTACCGTTAGGCTTTCGGGGGCCAGCTCCCGCATTCGCTCCAGCGTATGCGCCGCCTCGGCCACCCCTTCGCCGGGAAGCCCCAATATCAAATCCATATTGATGTTCTGGTGCCCCGCCGCCCGGGCCAATCCATAGGCCCGCTCCACATCCGCCACCGTATGCCGGCGGCCAATGGTCACCAGGGTCCGGTCGTTCATGGTCTGGGGGTTAATGGAAATGCGGCTGACCCCATGGGCCTTGAGCACCGCCAGCTTCTCCGCCGTGATGGTATCGGGCCGGCCGGCCTCCACCGTGTATTCCAGCAAGCCCTCCACCGGGAACAGCTTAGCAATCCTCCCCAAAAGCCCGTCCAGCTGCTTCTCGCTAAGGGCCGTGGGCGTGCCGCCACCTATGTAAATGGTCCGCAGGGGCTGACCCGCCAGCAAATGGGAAAAATAAACCAGCTCCTGCTCCAGCGCCGCCAAATACCCCTCCACCTGGCCGCCGAATTTCTCCAGCGGGTAGGAGGGGAAGGAGCAATACAGGCAGCGGGTGGGGCAAAAGGGAATCCCGATATACAGGCTCACCCCGTCGGCCCCGTACCGGGCCAGCACCTCCCGCTCGGTTTGGGCCACCGAAAGCGCCAGCTCCGCTTTCTCGGGCTTTACGTCAAAGTCCTCGGTAAACCGGGCCAGGCACGCCTCCGGCGTTTGGCTTTCCAGCAGCTCCGTCATCTTTTTGGCTGGGCGAATCCCCGTCAGCATCCCCCAAGGCGGGTCAAACCCGGTCAGCTGCCGCAGCACCCGGTACAGGGGGCGTTTCACATCGGCCCGCTCCCGCCAGGGGCTTTCCGCCGCCGCCAGCAGCTCCCCGTCCCGGTACACGGCCCCCCGGCAGGCGCCGCCGCACAAACGGCTCACCACCGTTAAGCCCTCGCCAGGCGCCTCGGCCTGTTTATATTTCTGATTGGGATAAAACACCTGGATGATGGTCTGCACCTCGTTCACAAAGGTGTGGCCGTCCAGCACAAAATGAATCATAGTTCCTCCCGGTCCGGCGGCTTACCGCAGGTACGGATTGTATTTTTTCTCGTTGCCGATGGTGGTGGGCATCCCATGGCCGGGGTATACCCGGGTATCGTCGGGCAGCACCATCAGCTTTTCCTGAATGCTTTTCAGCAACAGGGCCATGTTTCCATCGGCCCCCAGCTCCTTCACCCCGGTCTCCGCCTTTAACTTCTTACTGTATTGGGGAAAGTCCGTCCGGCCCACCGACCCGTAAAACAGGCAGTCACCGGAAAACAGCTGGCCGGTGGCCTCGCTGTAATAGCAGGCCCCGCCGGGGGTATGCCCGGGAACATGGATGACCCGCAGGGCCCCCTCTTTCCCGAACCGGTATACATCCCCGTCCTCGAACAAAATATCCGCCTCCATGGCAATGCGGGGGCTGCCAAAGCTCCCGGTAAAGTTCAGCTCCGGGCTCCGCAGCACATCGGCCTCATCCTTGTAAATGCCCACCGGCGCCCCAAATTTCTCCTTAAGGGCCGCCAAAGCGCCAATGTGGTCGCCGTGGGCGTGGGTCAGCAAAATAGACTTTAAAATCAGCCCGTTGCTTTCGATGGTGCGAATCAGCTTGTCCTCGTCCCCGCCGGGATCCAGCACCACGCATTCGTTGGTATCCTCGTCCACAAAAATATAGGCGTTTTGATCCATGGGTGCAAACACACTACGCAGCAGCTTCATATTGTCCTCCCGTCAAAAATTCCGTTCGCTATCCAACAGCAGGGTAACCGGCCCCTCGTTCAAAAGCTCCACCTGCATATCCGCCTGAAACACGCCGCCTGCGGTTTTCAGCGGAAGCTCTCCGGCTTTTTCCCGCAGCCGTTCGTACAGCGGCGCCGCCACCGCCGGAGCCGCCCCGGCAGAATACCCGGGCCGCCGCCCGTGCCGGGCGTCCCCATATAGCGTAAAGTTGGGGACGATTAACAGCGCCCCGCCCACGTCCCGCAGCGACCGATTCATCTTCCCCGCTTCGTCCTCAAAAATCCGCAGGTTGGTCATTTTATCCAGCATATAGTCCATGGTCTTTTCGGTATCGCTGTCCAAAAAGCCCACCAGCGCCAAGATTCCCCGGCCAATTTCACCCACCACCGTGCTATCCACGGTGACCCGGGCAAAACCGACCCGCTGCAAGACCGCCCGCATACGTTTCCTCCTTATAATAGCGCCTTTCCCGGCGCCCTTCTTATCATAACACCATCCAGGGCCAGCCGCAACCAACAAATGGCCTTTGTGCGGCAAAATACATATCTTTTTTCTTTCCCCGTATCGTTAACCGCTGACCCGTTCAATATCCGTTACATCGGGGATGTTCCGAATGCGCTTGATAAGCAGCTCCAGCTGGTCCTTGCCGGTAATGTCGATGGTAATGTTAAAAATCGCCGTCATATCCCGGGTGGTACGGCCGTTAAAGGCCTTCACGGAAAGCCCTTCGTCGGAAAGCACCCGGGAAATATCCATAATCAGGCCAATCCGCTCGTTGCAAATCACCCGAATTTCCGCCGGGTACGACTTCCGGGTTTTTTCCGGGTCGTCCATGCACCATTCGGTTTCCAGCAGCCGGGCCCGCTCCTCCTCCGAAAGATGAATAATATTCACACAATCCGTCCGGTGAATGCTCACGCCCCGGCCTCGGGTCACATAGCCCACAATCTCGTCCCCGGGCACCGGGTTGCAGCAATGGGAAAACCGCACCGCCACGTCCCCCACGCCCCGGACGATGACCCCGCTTTTGCTGTGGGTGGCCTTTTGCTTCCGGCCGGCGTTCTTTTCCAGCTTTTCCAGGGCCTCGGCGTCGCTTTCGGCCCGGGCCTCTTCCCGCTTTTTCTCTTCCAAAAGCCGGTTGATGACCTGGCCTTCCTTTACCCCGCCGTGGCCAATGGCGGCGCACAGGCTATCCCAGTCCTTAAAGTTAAACTTTGCCACCAGCGCCGGCAGCCATTCGGGCCGCAACAGGTCGGAAGGGGCGTAGCCCTTCTTTTTGCAGTCCTTCTCTAAAAGCTCCTTGCCCTTTAAAATATTTTCTTCTTTAAACTCCCGCTTAAACCACTGGTTAATCTTGTTCCGGGCTTGGGAGCTTTTTACCAAATTCAGCCAGTCCCGGCTGGGGCCCTTGGAATTTTGGGAGGTAATGATGTCGATGCGGTCGCCGTTTTGCACCTGATAATCGATGTTGACGATTTTCCCGTTGACCCGGGCCCCCACCATTTTATTGCCCACCGCCGAGTGGATTTGGTAGGCAAAGTCGATGGGGCAGCTGCCCTTGGGCAGGGCCACCACATCCCCCTGGGGGGTAAACACATAAACCTGGTCGGTATAAATATTCAAGTCCAGCTTCACAGCGTTCAAAAAGTCCTTGTTGTCGGACATATCCCGCTGCCATTCCAAAATCTGCCGCAGCCAGACCAGCTTGGCGTCCTCCTTGTCCTCCCCGGCCTTGCCCTCCTTATATTTCCAGTGGGCGGCGATACCGTACTCGCTGGTACGGTGCATTTCCCAGGTACGAATTTGAATTTCAAAGGGCTCCCCGCTGGGGCCGATGAGGGTGTTGTGCAGGGACTGGTACATATTGGACTTGGGCATGGCAATATAGTCCTTAAACCGCCCCGGCACCGGCTTATACATATCGTGGACAACCCCCAGCACCGCATAGCAGTCCTTTACCGTGTCCACAATGGCCCGGATGGCAAACAGGTCAAAAATCTCATCCAGCGTTTTGTTCTGGTTGACCATTTTTTTGTAAATGCTGAAAAAGTGCTTGCTCCGGCCCTCGATGGTGCCCTGGATGCCGCTTTCCTCCATGCGGGCCCGCACCTGGTCCACAATCTGCTGGACAATGGCCTCCCGCTCCGCCTTCTTTTTCTCGATTTTCGAAGCCAAATCGTAATAGGCGTCGGGGTTTAAATACTTAAAGCACAAATCCTCCATCTCGATGCGGATTTTGGAAATGCCCAGCCGATGAGCCAATGGCGCATAAATATCCATAGTCTCCTGGGCTTTTTCCCGCTGCTTTTCCGGCGTCATATAATTCAGAGTCCGCAGGTTGTGCAGCCGGTCGGCCAGCTTAATCAGGATAACCCGGATATCCTTGGCCATGGCCAAAAACATTTTCCGATAGTTTTCGGCCTGCATCTCCTCCTTGGTGGAGTAGGCAATTTTGCCCAGCTTGGTCACGCCGTCCACCAAATTGGCAATTTCCTCGCCAAAAATCCCCGCAATATCCTCATAGGTGTAGGGGGTGTCCTCAATGGTGTCGTGCAAAATCCCGGCAATGATGGACTCCATATCCAGCTCCAGCTCCGCCAGAATGTAGGCCACCTTTAAGGGATGGATAATATACGGTTCTCCCGACCGGCGACGTTGCTCCTTGTGGGCGTCTACCGACAAAAGATAGGCTTTTTCCAGCAGGGAAAAATCGCTGGTCGGATGGTAAGTTTTAATCTTAGCCACCAGCTCATCGTATAAAAGCTTATGGTCTGTCATGCTGCGCCCCCCTTCCTCTAAAAAAATACAAAAAGGTATACAGTATATTATAGTAAAGCACCCGCCGTTTTTCAAGACTTTTGTCTGCGACGGCAAAAAAAGCCAACTTCCTTACTTTTTTCTCCCCCGCCCGTCTCCTGCGCCCCGGCTTGAACTCTTCGCAAAATCCTGTTATAATAAAATAAGATAAAAGACGATAAAGCCCTTATTCTCTCCCGAAAGGAAGTTTCTCATGCCCGCCGACGCCTATCATCAAGAAGAGGACCAAAAAAACTTCTTAAAGCTCCAGGAGCTCATCGAAGGCCTGCCCCCCTTTGTTTCCACCTTTTTTTTGGGCATCCAAAACCGGATGGTCCGCACCCGGCTGGCCTATGCCTACGACCTGACCCTGTTTTTTGAGTACCTGGCCGACCATCACCCGGACTTTGCGGGCAAGCCCCTGTCCCAAATCCGGCCGGAGGATATGCAGGCTGTGACCACCGAGGACATCGACCTGTTTTTGAACCATGTGACCTATTACCGGCGGGAACTGGAAACCGGCACCCGCAGCCGGAAAAACGACGAAAAGGGCAAGGCCCGGAAGCTGGCGGCCCTGCGGGCGCTGTTCAAGTTTTTGTACAAGCGGAAGGCCATTGCCGCCGACCCTGCCGGGCTGGTGGAGGGCCCTAAAATTCACGACAAGGCCATCATCCGGCTGGAGCCCAACGAGGTAGCCCGGCTGCTGGACGTAGCCGAATCCGGCGAAGGCTTGACCGAGCACCAAAAAGCCTACCACAAAAAGACCCGGGACCGGGATTTGGCCCTGCTGAGCCTGCTGGCCGGCACAGGGATGCGGGTTTCGGAGTGCGTAGGCATCGATGTGGGGCACTTGGATTTTAAGCAAAACGCCGTCCTGGTCACCCGCAAGGGCGGCAACCAGGCCAGCCTGTACTTTGGGGACGAGGTGCGGGAGGCCCTGCTGCAATATCTGAACACCCGGCCCGGCGTCCGGCCGGAGGAGCCCTTGTTTTTATCGGGCCGGGGCACCCGCATCACCGTCCGGGCCGTAGAGAATTTGGTCAAAAAATACGCCGGGCCCGTGGTGGGCGGCGCCAAAAATATTTCCCCCCACAAGCTCCGCAGCACCTACGGCACCAATCTGTACCGGGCCACCGGCGACATTTATCTGGTGGCCGACGTGCTGGGCCACAAGGATGTAAACACCACTCGCAAGCATTATGCCGCCATCGAGGAGGACCGCCGGCGGCGTGCCGCTCAATACATCAACCTGAGAAAGGACTGACTCCATGCAAAGACGAAAAGTAACCCAAGCCGACATTCAAAACGCCCTGACCTACAACCAGCCCAAGCCCGACGGCGCCACCTATGGCACTTTTGCCGTAATGGCCCTGCTGTTTGAAACCGAAAACGGGTTGGAGCTGCTGTTCACCAAGCGGGCTTTAACCTTAAAGCACCAGCCCGGGGATATTTG
>CAKTER010000028.1 GCA_934552695.1 uncultured Eubacteriales bacterium | reverse complement strand
GACCCACGGCGAACGGTTTGGCCTGTTTGCCGACCTGCTGGAGCAGGGGCTCCTGTTTTCCGCCAAGGCCGAAACCCAGTGGCTTTGCTTAAATTGCGGGCATATCCACAAGGGGACGGGGGCCCCCCTCTCCTGCCCTGTTTGCGCTCACGACCGGGGATACTTTGTGTATATGCCTCTGGCTCCCTACACCCGGTAAAGAAAAATGGGCCGGAACCGGTGTTCTTGCCGGAGATAAAAAGGGATATAGGTTCTGGCAGGGAGCTCCTCTCTGCGGCACGTAAAAAAGCCCCCGGTACGGGGGCTTAATTTTTGTGGTTTGCTACCGAATCAGGCAGCGGGGATGATGAGCTTTTGGCCAATAAACAGCCGGTTGGGGTTGGTCAAGGCATTGGCTTGCGCAATCTTGGTAAAGAACACGCCCTGGCCATAGAACCGCTGGGCCAAATTCCACAAGCAGTCGCCCTTGACAACAACATACACGTTTTCGGCCATTTCCGCAGGCTTTTCCACCGGGGTCTCTACCGGCTTTTCCACCGGAGTTTCCACAGGGGTTTCCGCCGGGGCGGCAGCAGGCTGATTTACCAGCGTGATGCGGCCGCTACCGGTTACGTTGGAGTATCCGTCGCCGGCGCTAATGGTGTGCAGACCGTTGGCATTGACGGGGAAGGACTGGATGTAGTTGGCCAGCACCATGTAGTCGGTCATTACATAGTCCAGAACGTTGACAGCGCCGCTGAACATAGCGAATCCATCGCCCAAATCCCGCAGGGTGTAGTTGTACCCGGCCAGGTTATACTTGGCGGTTACGTCCAAAGGCTTGTATTCGCCGGTGGCCTTGTCCAGAATCTGAACGTCCTTGACCCGGTATTCGCCGGTGGGGCCGCCAATCCAAACGCCCTTTTCGTCCTTTTGGACGGTGGAGGGAATGGCGGTGTTGATGGTGTACTTTAAGCCGGAAACCTGCAGGAAGCCGCCGCACTCCTGAGTACCTTCGGGGTTTGCGTCTTTGGCGCCCCATTCCAGAGCGTCTAACAGCTGCTGGCCGGTTACGGTTTGCAGGCAGGCAACATTGCCAAAGGTGTGAATTTCTTTGCAGGTCTTGTAGGAAATCTCGCCGGTAATGGCCTTGTTCCGCACGCCGCCGCCGTTCATCACAGCCACGTCCACGTTCAGGCCCATGTTGTCGAACAGATAGTACAGAGCGTCGGCAGCCAAGTCGCCGGTGTTGGTCTCCTGCTTCCGCACCAGGCGGTTGCCCTCGGCGTCGTAGTTGTCGAAGGTTACGTCGGTGTAGCCAATGACGGTACCCAGCTGGGTATCGATATCGGCAATCCAGGCGTCCTCAATAGCCTTGACTTCAGCCTTGGGAGCTACGTCTTTCATGTCCTCGCCGGTAAGCAGCTGAGTTTGGATGCCGGCTTCGGTAATGGTCATTTTTCCAACCGCAGACAGATAGGAGCCGGTCTGGCTCAGCACGACGGTATGGCCGTCTTTATCGGTTACTTCCTTCATGGGGACGGTGGAATGGGAATGGCCGTCGATGAAGGCGTTCAGGCCGTGGGTATGAGCAATGACATCCTCCGAGTTCCAGGGGTCGGAAGCGGGATCGTCACCCAGATGGCCTACGGCAATGATGTAGTCTACCTTTTCGGCCGCCGCCTGATCGATGGCGGTTTGCACAGCCTGATACAGGGCCTCGCCGTCGTTGCCGCCGGCGATTTCATAAATGTACTCGCCCTTCTCGTTCTGGAAATAAGCGGGGGTAGACTTGGTGAAGGATTCGGGGGTGGTGATGCCGACAAAGGCACTGCGCTTCCCGCCTACTTCAAAGATTTTGTAGGAATCCAGCACGTTGCCGGTCACTTTCCCGGTAGCGGGATCCAGCTTGGCAAAGTTGCAGGAAACAAAGGGGAAGTTGGCCCAGCGGATGGCGTTCAGGCAACCCTCCATGCCATAGTCGAATTCGTGGTTCCCCAGGGTGGCCAGGTCATAGCCGGTGGCGTTCATTAGTTTGATGATGGTAGCGCCCTTATCCATGGAGCCGTAAGCCGTGCCCTGGATGTGGTCACCGGCGTCTACCAGAAGAACGTCCTTGGTAGCGTCTTTTAATGTGGCGATTTGGGAATAGGTTACGCCGTTGGAGCCGTCGATGTAGGTATGTACGTCGTTGGTGTACAACACCGTAATACCGTTGCTATCGGCGGTACTTTCTGCTGCGCTGACGGTTGCACCGGCGCCCAGTACCAGCGTGGCAGCCAGCAGCAGAGACAGAGACTTCTTGAACCTCATAAACGATACCTCCTTTTTTGTATGGCCCGTTGCCATCAGCTTTATTGTACCAATCTTATGGCAAAAACTCAATGCCCATTTTGGTAAAGGCGGAAAGGGCCCCAAAACCATTGTGCAAAACAGAAAAACCGCCCTTTCCTATGGAAAAAAAGACGGTTTTTGTCTTTGATTTGGGATTTATTCGGCTGCATTTTTGGCGCTTTCGTCCAAAACCGGGGCCTTTTCGGGGGATTGGGCGGTCTCCTCGCCCCGGGCCTTCCGCACGGCGGCCTCTACCTCGGGATACCAGCGGGCCTCCAGCCGGTAAATGGGATAACCCTCGCCAGAGAAGCGTTCCTCGTACTCGGTCATAATATTTCCCTCGTAGCCGCTGTTGTGCAGGTCCAGGCTAATGTTTTTCAGCAGCCAGCCATTTTCTACAAAGCTGTTCAGGGAGGAATCGAACAAAATCCGGTTATCGGTTTTCATAAAGATTTCGGCCCCCGGCCCCATCAGCACCTTGTAGCGCTCCAAAAAGTCCTTGTAGGTCAGCCGGCGTTTCACCCACTTCTTTTTGGGCCAGGGATCGCAAAAATTGATGTACAGCCGGTCGGCTTCGCCCGGCGCAAAAAACGAGGCAAAGTTTACAGCATCGCCGCAAATCAGCGCTGCATTGGCAGAGGTTTCGTTCAGCTTGCGGGCCGCCGCCGCCACAATGGTGGGGTCCCGTTCGACCCCCACAAAGTTGATGTCGGGATAAGCCAAGGCGTTTTGCTGCAAAAACCGGCCCTTGCCGCAGCCAATCTCGATATAAATGGGATGGTCGTTGTTAAAATATTCCTGCCAGCGGCCCCGCCAGGCTTCGGCGTCCCGGATGATTTTTTCGTTGGTTTCCAGCTCGTGCTTGGCCCAGGTCTTTTTTCTTACGCGCATTCTGTTTTGCCTCTTTCTGTAATCAAATTATCATCCCATGTAGTATACCATTTTATTCGTTGTTTTGTAAAGTCCGAAGCCAGTACCCGTACTTACCGGGATAGACGGCTCCGCCCTCGCAGCACCAAAATTCGGTAAAGCCCAGCTGAGCGGCCTGGGCGGCCACCCCCTTGTCGTAAACATCGGGCAGCCCCAAACAGAAGGAACCGGCGGCGTTGCGCCCCAGCAGCAAATGATGGTATTGCTGGCAGCTGTGCCGAACCAGGGGCTGGTTGGGCAGCGCAGGCTCGGCCTGGGGCAGAAAGCCGATTTCCCGGGGCTGAATCCGTATCCAGTGCCAGGGGTTGGCTTCGGCAAAGGGCGCAAAGGATGGGCGGCTGGCAAACAGAGAATCGGACGGGCTTACCGAATGGGAAAGGTCTGCCATCGGCTCCCGGTACAGAGGCTCCCCGCTTGGCAGGTCGTCCGCCTCATCTTGGGCCGGGGGCTCGGCTGCCGGAGGGGCCATGCGGGTCAGCTCCCATAGGCTACCGGCGGGGACAGGACTTTCCGGAACAAGCGCCGCTGCGCCCGTTTGGACCTCCGCTTTGCGAGGGACGGCAGGCGGAAGGGGGCCCGCCGCCGCCAAAGCGGCCAGCTCCTGCTGAAAGCGGGAAGTCAGCTGGTCAAAATCCAGCTCGGGCCGCTGAGGGGCAGTCAGCCCCCAAACCAAGGGAGATAAGCCATTGGCTTCGGACAGAGGCGATGGTGAGTCCGGCGCTGGGCCCGCCGGAGACAACTCCGCCGGAGACAACTCGGCCGGGGACGCTGGGACTTGGGCGGAGGGGCCCGGCTCGTTTTCGGCTTGGGGAATCGGCTGGGAGGGAATGTCGGAGAGAATGAGAGGGACGGGTGTCTGGGAGGAGGCCTCCGCCCGAAGGGCAGAAACGACCGGCGCCGGTTCCATCGGCGCTTCGTCAAACCGGCGAAAATAGGGCCGCCAATTTTTCCGGTCAAAGGTATATCCGCACAACGGGGCGGTGGGGACGCCGGTGCTTGCGGGGCCCTCCACCACCACGGCCAGGGTATTAAAGCGCTCCAGCGGTTCCCCGCTGCCCAGCACATCGTCGGCGGAACACTCCCAGCGCAGCCGTCCCTGGCCCCGGTCATCCACCAAAAGCTCTCCCGCCCGGGCCCCGGGCGCATCCTCCGGCCCAGCGGCAATCAAATAAACTACATAGCGGCCGTCGCTAAGCCGCCGGAGGTTTTGGGCAAACAAAGCCCCCCGCACCCGGCCGTTGCGGAGCTCCAGCACACAATTCCCACCGGGCGAGCGCCGGGACGGGCTGCCCTCCCCTTCCTGCCGCAGAAGGATAAACACTTTATCGTATCTTCGATTATACATTCCTCTGCCCCCTGTTCGCAATTTCTTATTAACAGGGTATGCGCTGCCACAGGATTCATACCGAAAACGGGGGGACAGAGGGAAAACGGTGAACCGCTTGCGGGGCGGCACAACGTAAAAAGCCCGGAGAGCGGCTCCGGGCCTGGAGGAATATTAGGCATTATCGGGTGCCTAAACTATTGCTTGGCAGAAAAAGCGGCCGTTACCCCCCTAAGATTCGGTTCCGATTTTTCTTACCAAGGGATAACCATAGCAAAATGCGTGCCAAACGAGTTTTTTGAAAAAAACGGCACAGAAAAACGTGTGTATGGGTCAATTTGTTTGAAGGTTCACAGTTTTTTGGCTGATTTTGGTGTAAGATGATGTGAAATTGCATTTTTGCGCTTGTCATTCTGAACGTATTTCCGGAAAAACGATGTAGAAATACATTCTTTGCATTAAAATTGTCAGAGTTCTTTTCTTTCTTAGCGTAATGTGCTATACTGTGTTAGTGAATGCCGAAGCCGGTTCTTTGGCAGACACCGGCTTGTGCAAGCCCCGGGGGCCGGGATATGAAATGAAATCGATAGGGAGGTAATGGTATGTCCCCGCTTTTTCAGGATACACATCCGTTTTTGGATACAATTTTGGATATTTTGCCTTTTGGCGTGTATGTGCTGGACGACAAAGGGAATTATGTGTTTGTGAACCGTGCCGTTGCCCAGCTGGCCGGAGTGACCAAACAGGAATTCTTAAAAATCAATGTACTGCACGAAAATTCCTACGAGATTTGCGTGTCACAAATTGTTTACGATACCAAAAAGCCGATGACCACCTTTCAGGATATCGACATCCCCCGTACCGGCCGGAAATGGCGGCATCTTATCACCTCTACACCGGTATTTGACGGCAATGGGAACATTTGCAATCTGGTGGCGGTGATCTTCCCCATTGAGGAGCTGAACTACCTGCTTCACGAGGCCCAAACCTCGGGCATTATCCCCGTCCATACGATGGAAGGGATGGAGGGGGCCCCTGCCCCGGCGCCACAAACGCTGGTAGCCAACAGCAAAGCCATGCAGGATATTTTGGCCCTGGCCCGACAGGTAGCCAGCGTGGATTCCTCGGTGCTCATCCAAGGGGAATCGGGCACCGGCAAGGAGGTGGTGGCTTCGTATTTGCATCAGACGGGCCACCGCAGCCACAAGCCCTTTGTGGTCATCAACTGTGCCTCGTTGCCCGAAAACCTGCTGGAGTCGGAGCTGTTCGGGTACGAAAAAGGCGCCTTTACCGGGGCCAACGCCAGCGGGAAACGGGGTCTTATTGAGGAAGCCGACGGCGGTACCCTGTTTTTGGATGAGATTAACTCCATGTCTCTGGCGTTGCAGGGGAAGCTGCTGCGGGTGCTGGAAACGAAAACCAGCCGCCGGTTGGGGTCGCTGACTGACCGGAGCATCAATTTTCGGTTGGTGGCAGCTTGCAACCAAAACCTGCAAAAGATGTGCGCCGAAGGAACCTTTCGGGAGGACCTGTATTACCGGCTGAATGTGGTGCCCATTACCATTCCGCCCCTGCGGGAGCGCATTGAGGACATTGTCCCCTTAACCAACCTGTTTTTGTCGGAATTTTGCAATCGGTATGGGAAGGTCAAATACTTAAACTCTTCGGCAATGGATCGTATTTTGCAATACGACTGGCCCGGCAACGTGCGGGAGCTGCGAAACTTTATCGAGCGGCTGATTGTGACCACCTCCGACGAGACTACGGAAATTCACGAGATTCCCGATGCCATGTTCGACTATACCGAGCCTTCCCGTCAGCCGGAGCAGAAGAATTATGTGTTTGTGGGCCAGCCCCAGGGCTTTTCCAGCTACGAGGATACGGATTTTTCGCTAAAGGACTATTTGGAGGGCTGCGAAAAGGCGATTTTGGAAAGCAATTTGCGGGCCTATGGGAATACCTATAAGGCAGCTGAGATTTTAAAAATCGACCAGTCCTCGGTGGTGCGGAAAAAGAACAAGTACCATATTAAATACTAACGAAAACAAGTCCCGTCATGCGAAAGAGCTCCATTTTTGCATTACAAAAACCTCCCAGGGGTGAGCCCATTGGGAGGTTTTTGTATGGAGCAAAAGTGAAAGGGGTTTAGCGGGCCGGCCGGGTCTTCGTTTTGGAAAGGGGCCGCCGCTTGCTTTCGATTATTTTTTTGCGGGGTTCTGACATTCGTAAAAGGATTGCAGCTTCCGGCTGACCTTGGCGTGGATGGTTTGGGCCGACTTCCCCATCAAAAGCTCCATCCCCTCGTCTACGTGGGAGATGGGATAGATGTGAAACACGCCATCCCGCACCGCCGCCGTTACCTGGTCGGAAAGCACCAAATCCCGGACGTTGGCAGCGGGAATGAGTACCCCCTGCTTGCCGGTGAGCCCCCGCTTGTGGCACAGGGCAAAAAACCCTTCGATTTTTTGGGTCACCCCGCCAATGGCCTGGATTTCGCCCCATTGGTTTAGGGAGCCGGTGTTGGCCAAATCCTGCCGGATGGGGAGGCCGCTGAGGCTGGACAAAATGCAATACAGCTCGGAGCTGGAAGCACTGTCGCCGTCGATGCCGTTATAGGATTGCTCGAAGCACAGCTGGCAGGACAGAGCCAGCGGAAACCTTTGGGCGTAGGTCTGCCCCAAAAACCCGGCTAAAATGTGTACGCCCTTGTTGTGGGTGGGCCCGCTCATGGCAGACTCCTTTTCGATATTGACAATCCCCGCCCGGCCGGCGTAGGTGGTGGCGGTAATCCGGGCAGGACAGCCAAAGGCGTAGTCCCCCATGTCCAATACCGTCAAAGCGTTAATCTGCCCCACCCGGTTGCCGGTGGTGTCAATCATCATCACGTTGTCCTCCAGCAGCTCCTGTAACTTTTCCTCGTACAGAGAACGGCGGAAATGCTGTTGGGCAATGGCCTGCTCCATGTCGGCGGCTACCAGCTGGGGGTGCCCGGCAGCCCGGGCGTAGGCATCGGCTTCCCGCAGCAGGTCTTTCAGCTGACCCAGGCAGGCGGTAAACCGATCCTGCCGTTCTGCCAGCCGGGCGGCCTGATTGGCCAATACGGCCATGGCTTCCGGGGTGAGGGGCCGCAGCTGCAGCCCTTGCTGGACAGAAAGGAAAAACCGGCCCAGCTCCCGGGTGGCTTCCGGCCCGGCGGAAAGCTCGTAATCCAGCCCCGCTTCTACGGGGAACAGCTTTTCAAAGTCATCGTCGTAAGCGGCCAGCATTTGGAATTGCCAGTCGCTGCCAATGAGAACGACCTTCAACTCCAAGGGGATGGGCTCCGGCTTCAGCGCCGGCACCGTCAGGGGGCCGGCCTGCTCCCGGGGCATTTCCAAAGTCAGCTGTCCGGTCTTTAGTGCCCGGCGCAGTCCCTCCCAGGCCAGATGGTGGTTCAATAGCTCCTGTAACTGAACGATGAGTACGCCGCCATTGGCCCGGTGCAGCTGCCCGGCCTTCAGCTTCATAAAATTCGTATACAGGTTCCCGTTGTCGTTGTCGTATTCCACCTCGCCCAGCAGGTTTACGGCCGAGGGATGAAGCTCCGTTACCACCGGAGCGGCGGTTTCTCCGCTGTGGTCTACCATGAGGTTGACGCCGTAGTTGGTCAAAATATCCTCAGGGGATTTTTTGGCCAAAGCGGGAATGAGGGCGGAAAGGCCTTCTTCCGGCTCGTCCTCGGGCTCCAGCAAATCCCCAATGTGCTCCAGCGCGTCCTCCTGTAGGGCTGTCAGGTAGTCCAAGACCCGGGGACAGGCTTCGTATTTTTGTTGCAAGGCGGTAAACTGCTGCCCAATGGCCAGCATCCCGACCTTATATTCCAAATCGGAGGCTGCTTGCCGGGCGGCTTTGTCATCCCGGCGCAGGCTCCGCAGGATGGTTGCCGCTTCCTCCTGCACCAGCGCCGAGGAAGCGTCGATGGCGGCTTTCTCCTCGTCGGACAGGGCATCGTATTTTTCCTCGTTAATCTCCTCCCCCTGAATTACCGGCATAAAAAAGAAACCGGATTGGGAGGAACGCAAGCTGAGCCCATGCTGCTTGGCAATGGCCTCAATTTCCTTCATCCGCTTATCCCGGGTCTCGTCAAAGCGCCGGGTGATGGCGGTTTTTTCCTTTTCGTAGGTCTCGGAGCCAAAGGTACGTTGGAGCTTGGCCCGCATGGTTTCCACCAGCTCGCCTATATCCTCGGCAAACTGGCGGCCCAGCCCCGCCGGGAACGCCAGGGCCTGCGGCGTTTGCGGGTTGGCAAAGTTATATACATAGCACCAGTCGCAGGGGGCCGGCCGCTGGGCGGCAGCCTCCCGGGCCAAGGCCTGCGACAGGTGCAGCCGCCCGGTGCCCACCGGCCCGGCTACCCGGATGTGATACCCGGGCCCCGGCATTTGCAGCCCAAACCGCAGGGCCTGTACCGCCCGCTCCTGTCCGGGCAGGGGGGAAGAAGGCGGTGTTTCGGCCGTCAGCGCCGCAAAGGCTTCCGGCGCAACGTGGCTTTGTAGCTGGGTATAGTCCAATTCCGTCGGTTTGGTCAATGGTTCCCCTCCTCGTCCGTTTCGGCAGGGCCGGGAAAATACTTCCACATAATAATGGCGTCCTCGCCGGTTTCGGCGTAATACTTTTTGCGGATGCCCTCGGCCTTAAACCCGTGCTTGGCATACAGGGCCTGCGCCGGGGCGTTTCCCATCCGCACCTCCAGCGTAATGCCAATCATCTCTTTTTCCCGGGCGGCGTCAAACAGGGCAAGCAGCAGCCGCTCTCCCAGCTTGTGGCCCCGGTACTCCTCCCGCACGGCGATGTTTGTGATATGGCCCTCGTTGATGATGTGCCACATCCCGGCAAACCCGGCCACCTGTCCATCCACCAGCGCTACCCGGTAAATGGCCATTTGGTTGGTGGTAATCTCCCGCAAAAAGTCCTCCCGGGTCCAGGGGATGGGAAAACAGGCCTCTTCCACGGCCACGACCCCGTCCAGATATTCCAGGGTTAGGGGTTCGATTCGTATATCTTGCATTGTCCAGCCTCCCGTTCCCGCTCCGCTTGGGATTTTCGTAAATACTCGGGGACGAATTCCTCCCCCGGGACAACCTGCCCCCGGGCAATCCGCACCAACGCCGCCGCTCCCACGCAGGCCGCCCGCTGCCGGCTGGCCGAAACCGGGGCCAGCAAAAACTCACTGTGGGTCCGCAATGCCTCGGCATGAACCGGAACCCCGTCTCCCAAAAAGATAACCGGCTGATGAAAGGCCAGGGCTTCCTCAATCACCTGCTCCATGGCAACGGCCCGGTCGGGGCACAGCGGCACCAGCGTTTCGCCTTCCCAGCGGTAAAAGGCCGTGTAGACCTGATTGCGCCGGGCATCCATAATGGGGCAAACAATATGCGGCGTTCCAAACACATTGTATGCCAAAGCCTCTAAGGTGGGAACCGGCACCACCGGCACATTAAGCCCCAAGGCCAATCCCTTGGCCGTGGAGGCGCCAATCCGCAGCCCGGTAAAGGACCCCGGCCCGGCGGCGCAGGCAATGTAGTCGATTTGCGATAAATCCAGTTCCAGCAGCTCCTTGATGTGGCTGAGCATGGGCAGCAGGGTTTGGGAATGGGTCAGCTTGTCCTGCACCGTAAATTCTGCAATGACCTGCTCTTCCGAAAGAACGGCTACCGAAGCAGGCAGCCCCGAAGCATCTAAAGCAATTAGTTTCATAGGTTACCTCCCCGCAGAGTGATTTTACGATAATCCGTTCCCCGGCTTAAGTCCTTTTCTATGGTAATCCATTGGGCTGTGGGCGGGATAAGCTCCGCAATCAGCGCAGCCCATTCTACCAAGCACACGCCCTGGCCAAAAAAGTATTGCTCGTAGCCCGTGTCCTCCATTTCGTCGGCGTCCCCAATGCGGTACACGTCGAAGTGGTACAGGGGCAGCCGCCCTTCCTCGTATACGTTTACAATGGCAAAGGTTGGGCTGGCAATATATTCCGAATCGGGAATGGCCAGTCCCCGGGCAAAGCCCTGGGCGAACACGGTCTTGCCCACGCCCAAATCCCCGGAAAGGCAGAAAATATCCCCGGGCTGGGCCTGCCGGGCCAGCTGCTCCGCCAGCGCCCGGGTCTCGGCTTCGGTATGGGTCTCCCAAATTTTTTCCATAAAAGCACCTCCTGAAGGGGGTATCCGGCGGCCCGGCCACCGAACCGGGACACAGGCCCCATCCCTCCGGAATTTAAAATATCTGCCTGTTATTGTACACAAGCCCCCCGCAAATTGCAAGAGCCGGGCCGGGTTTGGCCTACAAAACCACCGGGATGGTGGCTTCTACCGTCAGGCTTTGGGGGGTGACATGGCAGGAAAGGGCCAAAACCTCCACCCCGGCGGCCTGGGCTTCCCGCAGTGCAGCGCCAAAGGCCGGGTGGGTACGGTCGTTGGGAGCAAAAAAGCGGGCGGGAGAAAGCTGTACCACAAATACCACCCAGGCCCGGTAGCCGGTTTCGACCGCCCGGATCAGGCCCTGGAGGTGCTTCACGCCCCGTTCGGTGGGGGCGTCGGGAAAGTACACCGCCCCGTCCTCCTCCAGAGTGACTCCCTTGACCTCCACAAAGCCCGCCAGCCCCGGCGCCTCCACGTAAAAGTCGAACCGGGAGTCTCCGAAGGTTGTCTCCGGACGGCATAAGGTCAGCCCGGGCAAAAAATGCCCGGCGGCAGCCCACTCGGCAAAGACCCGGTTGGGAGCGGCGGCATCCATGTTGATGAGCAGCCCGTTTTTTTCTACGGCAATCAGGTCGTAGGCGGTTTTCCGGTGGGGGTTGTCCGCTTTTTGGATGTAAACGGTGGCCCCGGGCACCAAAAGCTCCCGGCAGCGGCCGGTGTTTTTGACATGGCAAACCGTTTCGTGCCCCTGCCGCAGCACATGGGCGATAAATCGATTGGGGCGGCGCAAAAATACCGCCGGTTCTACATTTTTGTATTCCATCGTTATATGCTTTGGCCCAAAGGCCGTCCGTGAAAAAAGCCTGCCCGGGCGGACAGGCGGCGAATACAGCCGGAGAACGCCATAGGGACGCTCTCCTCAAAAAAATAAATGCTCGATGAGTATTTTGGCTCCGATGAGGATTAAAAGGATGCCTCCGGCCAGCTCGGCCCGGGACCGGCAGCGTAGCCCTGCCACATGCCCCAATTTGACCCCCGCAAAGGAAATGCAAAAGGTGATGGAGCCGATGCAAATGACAGAGGGAAGAAGCTCCACATCCAAAAATGCCAGGGTAACCCCCACGGCCAAGGCGTCGATGCTGGTAGCAACGGCCAGAAGAAGCATCCCGCCCACCGCCAGCGAAGCGTCGATGCTCTCCCCCGCTTCTCGGGATTCCCGAATCATGTTGACACCGATAATCAGCAAGAGGATAAAAGCAATCCAATGGTCAAAACTGGATATGTATGCGCTGAACCGGCTGCCCAGCAGGTAGCCCAGCAGGGGCATTCCCATCTGAAACAACCCAAAATATAAGCCCACGACTGCCGCCTTCCCGTTGGAGACACTTTCCATCGAAAGCCCCTTGCAAATGGATACGGCAAAGGCGTCCATGGAAAGCCCCACGGCCAAAGCAATCAATTCCCACAAGCTCAACAGGTGCTCCTCCCATCCCGGCCGGCCAGCAGCATGGGCAGCTTACATTCGAAGTTGACGCCGTCGTTGGGATCGGTGCCGGAGCGATAGGCCAGCGCCACACTTTCGGCAATGAACGACGATGCCAAATCCAGGGTGGCCTTGAGCCCCCGCCCCTGCAAAATGCCCCCCAGCAGCACGGCGGTCATCAGGTCCCCGGCGCCGGAATAGCCGTTGCCCAGCATGGGCGTAGAGGAAACCACCTTTTCGTTTTCCCGGCAGGCCAGGTTATACACCCGCTCCCCTATCCGGATTCCGGTAACCACCACAATCTGCGGGCCCATGGCCAGCATTTTTTTGGCCATGGCCTCGGCCTCTTCCAGTTTATGCGAGGAGGACAGCCCGGTATACGGGGTATCGGTAAGCAGGCAGGCCTCGGTCAGGTTGGGGGTAATCATGTCCGCCCGGGCCACCAGCGACCGTATCTTTTCCCGGTAGGCCGGGGTGGCGGTGGGATAGGTTTTACCGTCGTCCCCCATCACCGGGTCTACCAGCACCAGCG
>CAKTER010000027.1 GCA_934552695.1 uncultured Eubacteriales bacterium | reverse complement strand
TATAAAAAAGCCGGAACACTCCGGCTTACGGTTTAAGCTCTTATTGCTCGTCGGCGGGCAAAAAGTCTTTGTGCAGCTGCAGGTACTCTATCTCGGTAAACCCTTCCCGTCCGTATAGCGCCCGGGCCCGGGTGTTTTGCGGCATTACCTCAAGGCGGAACCGGAGCATATCCCCCGGCCGGGTACGGTGCAAAAAGTCGAAAAACTCCTGCCCCAAGCCAAGGCTCCGCCAAGGCGCCCGCACATACAGCTCCTCCAGCCAGCAAACGGCGCCGCCCACCTCGGTGGCCCAGCTGTGAACGCACAGGGCGTAGCCCACCGGCTGCCCCTCGGCCTCCAGGATGTAGCCCCGCAGGCGTTCCCCCTCCCGCAGCGCCTCCCGGAAGGTGCGCTCGTACACGCTGGTGGGCATATTGTGGCTTACCGCCGGGCTTTGGTAAAACTCCCGGGACATTTCCAAAAACAGGTCGTGGTCGGTTTCTGTCATGTTCCGAATCATGGTTCTTCCCCTTTCTTATCTATATAAGGAAAGGATACCATATTTTTCCCCAAAAAGCCAGCCCGGCGGCTCCCGTCCCGGTTTCGGCACGCCCCTTCGTCTTTTTCCGGCTTCCCGGCATTTCTCAAAAGGGTTTTGGGCGCCAATGGCGAATAAGAAAGATAGGCGCAATGCCAATGCTGTACCCGGAAAGGAGAATGTCTATGCAGTATACCTTTGTTGCCCACAATGTGGAACTGGGGGAACGCACCCGAGAAAAGGTTTCCGCCAAACTGGATCGCATCCAAAAGCTCTTTCCCCCGGAAAGTGTGGCTGCGGTGGTGGTCTCCTCCGCCCCGCAGACTTTTGAGGTGGAAGTCACCATCCCGGTGAACCGGCGGATTTTGCGGGCCGAAGTCAGCGACGCCGATTTGATGGCCGCCGTGGATAAGGCGGTGGACAAGCTGGAGGGCCAAATCGTTAAATATAAACAACGGATGCACGGACGCTCTCGGAAAAACGCCGCCCTGCTGCCGGAATACGAAGCCATTCCCGGGTTTATTGACGAGGAAGAGCCCGACGAAGCCCCTCGGATTGTAAAAAGCAAGCAGTTCGAGTTAAAGCCCATGGACGCCGAAGAGGCCGCCATGCAAATGGAGCTGCTGGGGCATAGCTTTTTTGTATTCCGCAACGGCGATACCGACACCGTCAACGTGATTTATAAACGGAAGGACGGCGCTTACGGCCTTATCGAGGCCCTGTAAGCCCCCTTGCTCTTGTTTTGACTTGCCCAACCAACGGACAGTCCCCCGGGGCTGTCCGTCTTTTATCCCGGGCCTGTGCCCCCCAAAGGAGGAACCTATGAACCCCGTAAAACGCATTGGCGTACTGACCGCCGGCGGCGACGCCCCCGGCCTAAACGCCGTGATTTACACCCTGACCCGCTGCTGCACCCGCCAGTTTGGCTACGAGCTAATCGGTTTCCGCAACGGGTATTTGGGCCTGTACCAAAACGATTTTATGCCCCTGACCCCGGAAAACACCACCGGTATCTTGCACAAGGGCGGCTCCCTTTTGTTTAGCTCCAACAAGTACAACCTGTTTCGCTTCCCCGTAACCGAAAACGGGAAAACCGAGTACCGGGACGTTTCCGCCACGGCCATCCAAAACCTAAAGGAGGACGGGGTGGACGTGCTGGTGGTGCTGGGGGGCGACGGCAGTATGATAAGCGCCCGGGAGTTTGCCCGCCGGGGCGTAAAGGTAGTCGGCGTCCCCAAAACCATCGACAACGATTTGGGGGCCACCGACCAAACCTTTGGCTTTGACACCGCCGTAAACATCGTAGCCGAGGCCCTGGGGCGGCTGCACACCACCGCCGAGTCCCATCACCGGGTCATTGTGGTAGAGGTTATGGGCCGGAACGCCGGGTGGATTGCCCTCTACGGTGGGCTGGCGGGCTCTGCCGACATCATCCTCATCCCCGAGATTCCCTACGACCTAAGCGCCGTAGCCCAAAAAATCCGGGAACGGGACAGCCGGGGCAAAAACTTCTCCATTGTGGTGGTGGCCGATGGCGCCGCCGAGCGAGGCGGCCGTCCGTCCATTGGCCAAATCGTAGCCGACAGCGCCGAACCCATTCGGCTGGGGGGCATTGCCGAGCGGCTGTCCCACCAGCTGGAGAAGCTCATTGGCGATGAGCACGAGATTCGGCCCGTGGTATTGGGGCATACCCAGCGGGGCGGGGACACCTCGCCGTTCGACCGGATTTTGTCCATTCGCTACGGGGCCGCCGCCGCCAACCTCATTCACGACGGAATCTTTGGGGAAATGGTCTGCCTGCGGGACGGGCACATTGGCCACGTGCCTCTGGAACAGGTGGTAGACAACAATAAGACCGTTGACCCCGCCAGCGAGCTGGTGCAGGTCGCCCGTTCCTTGGGCGTATCCTTTGGGGACGAGATACAGGAGGCCGATGTATGAGCAAGCAAACCGACGAGGCCCAGCGGGTGGAACGCATTTTAAACCGGCTGGAGGAAGAATACGGCCCGGCCCACTGCTATCTGGACCACGAAAAGCCCTGGCAGCTGCTGATGGCCACCATCCTCAGCGCCCAATGCACCGACGCCCGGGTGAATTTGGTCACCCCCCACCTGTGGGCCACATACCCCACTCTGGAGGCCCTGGCCGCTGCCGACCCGGCCGAGCTGGAAGCCATCATCCGCCCCACCGGGTTTTACCATAGCAAGGCCGGGCACCTGCTGGGATGCAGCCGGATGATTTTGGAGCGGTTTGGCGGCGTGGTTCCCGAATCCATGGAGGACTTGACCAGCCTGCCGGGGGTGGGCCGGAAAACCGCCAACCTTATCCGGGGGTATGTATACCAGCAGCCCGGGGTGGTGGTGGACACTCATGTGAAGCGGATTGCCAAAAAGCTGGGGCTGACCCAAAACACCGACCCGGTGAAGGTGGAATTCGACCTGCGGGACAAGCTGCCCCCGGACCATTGGCTGGCCATCAATTCCCAGCTGATTGCCCTGGGCCGTACCGTTTGCACCGCCCGGAAGCCCCATTGCGACCAGTGCTTTTTGTGGGCCGACTGCCCCTCCCACGGCTAAAACTACATCGTTAAAAATTGCAACATAAAAGGGAAGCGGCTGCGCCTCCCTTTTTTGCTGCTTCGGTTTCATATTTTGGCATACAAAAAGCCCCCGCCGCAAGCAGGGGCTTTCGTTGCGCCCAAAGCCTTCCTCCCCAGAAACGCCCTGGGCCGCCGCTCCCCTTCGCGGGGATTCCTGTGTCCGGGGCCGGGTTTACGCAGCCAGCGCCCGAATTTTATCCAAAAATGTAAGGTGTTTGTTAAAGAAGTTGACCAACCGGCCCACCAGCAGGCTCAGCAGCCGGGCAGGGAAGCTGACGGGGTTTAAAAAGCCAAACAGCAGCATCCCCAAATCGATAAACCAGCTGAACAGGAGGTTGGCCACAATCTGCAACAGCTCCACCGGCTTAAAGTCCTTTTTAAGCAAAAGGATTTGCAGGGCAATAAAAATCATGTTGAGCAAAAATGTCCAAGTGCCAAAGCTGACGTTGGTAAACTGTAGGCTCATCACATACGAAATACTGGAAATCTGCGAGGTCCCCAGCGCCCCCTTGGTGATAAAGGCTACCCCAAAGGCGTTTAAAATCGACCCCAAAATAAAAAAGATGTACCGTTTGACCCATCGGCCCGTGCATTATCTCCTGCCTCCGGCCCCCCGGCCGGCCCTTTTCACTCATTTTTCGACCTTCCCAGTATATCAAAAATCGGGCCCGTCAACAAGAGGGAAAAACAAACAAATTCATTGACTTCGGTTCTTGTTTTTTTGACTTCGCAAGCACGTTTTACTTTTTTGTCAAGCTTTTATAGATTCCCCTTGGTTCCCCGGCTCTCTTCGTCTTTTTTCCCTCCCCTCGTCGAAGCCCGTCGAAAATTTTTGGTATTTTTTCCCAAAAACACCTTGATTTTCTAATAGACTTTCCGTATAATGAAGTAAATTAACATTTTTTACCAAATAAGAGAGTCGATCCCATTAAAAAGTATGTGATTGGAGGGTTTTCGTGTGAAGGAAGGAAAAATTCGGGTTTTGCTGGCCGACGATAATCAGGATTTTTGCGATGTTGTCGGGAATCTGCTGGAAAAGCAGGAGGATATGGAGCTTTGCGGGGTGGCCTACGACGGCCAGACCGCTTTGGAGCGCATTCGCAGCCTGCACCCCGACGTGGCAATCTTGGACGGAATCATGCCCCGGCTGGACGGGCTGGGCCTGTTGGAGCGCTTGCAAGCCGATGAATTCCATCCCCTTTGCATCATCCTTTCTGCCATCAATCAGGAAAAAGTCGTGCAAAAGGCCATGGAGCTGGGGGCCGGGTATTACATGGTCAAGCCCTTCGACACCGAGGCCCTGCTTTCCCGCATCCGCCAGCTGGTATACGACAAGCCCGCCGATAAGGGCAGTGCCGACCCGGCCCGAAACCTGGAGGCCCGGGTCACCGCCATTTTGCACGAGATTGGCGTCCCCGCCCACATCCGGGGCTATCACTATATGCGGGAAGCGATTATGATGTCGGTAAACGATATGGACGTTTTAAACTACATTACAAAAGAGCTGTACCCGTCCATTGCCAAAAAATGCAACACCACGCCCTCCCGGGTGGAACGGGCCATCCGCCACGCCATCGAGGTGGCCTGGAACCGGGGCAAGATTGACGCCATCGACGAGCTATTCGGCTATACCATCAACAACCACAAGGGAAAGCCCACCAATTCGGAGTTTATCGCCCTCATTGCCGACCGGCTGCGGCTGGAGCAAAAAGCCAGCTAAGGC
This sequence comes from uncultured Eubacteriales bacterium, assembly GCA_934552695.1. Classification (GTDB taxonomy): domain Bacteria; phylum Bacillota; class Clostridia; order Lachnospirales; family Anaerotignaceae; genus CAKTER01. The sequence goes on along the minus strand of CAKTER010000027.1, from coordinate 8,063 downwards.
CAAAGTCGCCCCGGCGCTCCCAAGCCGGAAACCATTAAAAGTTCCGGGTTTTGCCAAGCCAACGGCCCCTCCCACACGGAAGGGGCCGTATTTTACCGTTCCTTTTTTTGCAACAGCTGCACCAGCGCCGCCACCGTTTCGGCTTCCTCCTCGGTGAGGCCCGAAATATCCAGCGTCCGTTCCCGGCTAAGCCCCAACAGATAATCCGCCGAAACCCCCAACACATAAGTCAACTTTACGAAAACATCGTAGGAGGGATAGCGAATCTCCGTTTCGTACGCCGAAATCATGGCTTTGGTTACGCCTACCCGCTGGGCCAGTTCCGCCTGCGTCATGTGCTTTTCCTGCCGTAATTGCTTAATGTTTTTTCTAAAATCAACCAAACCGACCACCTGCCTTTTCTATTAGTGTACTAAAGACAGGTTTTCCATCGGTTGACTTTAAATCCCATTTTAGTTGACTTTTTGTCAACTGTTTTATATAATAATGGAAAAAGCTCCTCCACCGGGGGAGCCCATCAAAAGGAGGAGATACTTATGAAAAAGAGAGTTTGCCTGTGGTTGGTCGCCGGGATGCTGGCCGCCAGCGGCACCGGAACGGCCCTGGCCGCCAAAAGCGACATTGCCGTTATCGTCAATGGTAGCCCTGTGGCCTTTGACGTAGCCCCCCAAATCATGGCCGACCGCACTATGGTTCCCCTGCGGGCCGTGTTCGAGGCCCTGGGGGCTGCGGTAGATTGGGACGGCGTCACCCAAACGGTCACCGGCCGCCGGGAGGATACCACCATTCGCCTGACCATTGGCCAGCCTACCATGACCGTCAACGAAAGGACGGTCGCACTGGACGCCCCCGCCGTTATCGTCAACGACCGGACGCTGGTGCCCCTGCGGGCCATTTCCGAAGGCTTTGATTTTGCGGTAGCTTGGGACGCCGTCACCCAGACCGTGACCATCACCCCGGCCGCCGCCCCGGAAACGCCCGCCGCAAAGCCGGAGCAAAAGCCCGAAGAAAAACCGGAACAAAAGCCCGAGCAAAAGCCGGATAAACCCCCCGGCGCCACCGGCGGCGGCACCCCCACCACCTATGTGGATCTCACCGCAATCCAAAAGGAGCTGGAGACCCAGCAGGCGCTGGTAGAGAAGCTGGAGGCCCAAATCGCCGGCCTGACCCGGCAGAAGGCCGCCAAGGAGGAAGCTCTGACCCAGGCCCGGGAAGAGGCCAAAACGGCCGAAACCGACAAAGCCGCCGCCGCACAAGCCCTAACCGAGGCCAAAGCCGCCCGGGACGCCTTGCAGGAGGGTGACGAGGGCTATGCCGCTGCCGTCGAAAAGGTCGCCCAATGCCAGACGGCTTACGACACCGCCCAGCAGGCCGCCGACGAAAAGGCCCAGGCCGTAACGGAGCAGGAGGCGGCGCTGGAAGAGCTGACAACGAAGCGGGACGACCTGAACGCCCAGCGGGAGGCCGCTGCCGCCCGGCGGGACAAGCTGGCCCAACAGGTGGAGGACTGGGAGCGGCGAAACGCCTAATCTGTTTGTCCGTAATTTTTTCTTGACAAGCCGCCCGGGGCTGGATATACTAGGGAACAAAACAGGGGTGCTACGGCTGAGACCCGCCAAGGCGGGAACCCTTACGAAAAGGCCAAGCCTTTTCCTTTACCTGATGCGGTCAATGCCGCCGGAGGGAGTTTTGTTTTCTTGGGATTTACCCCCATTGGCAGCAAACCTTTGTCCCCGGTAACCGACCGGGGGCTTTTCTTTTTCCCCGGCTGCGACCACTCCGCTACCCGTTACCTGCTGCCCCGGCAGCTATGTGAAGAAAAGAGGTCCATCATGTCGCAAACTCAGTCCCAAACTAAAATCCCGTCCCATTCCAAAACCCGCACCCTGCTGGAGTGCGCCATTATGATTGCTTTGGGCACCATTCTGGCCCAAATCAAGCTGTTCGAGCTGCCCCAGGGCGGCAGTGTTACCCTGTGCAGTATGCTGCCCTTTATGCTCATCAGCTTCCGTCACGGCATAAAATGGGGGCTGTTGACCGGCTTTGTCAATAGCCTTTTGCAAATGCTTATTGGCGGCCTGTACCCCCCTCCCGCCGGAACGGCGCTGGCCATGTTTGGCGAGATTATGCTGGACTATGTGCTGGCCTTTACCCTGCTGGGTCTGGCCGGGGTTTTTGGCCGGGAAGGCAAGCCCGGTCAGGTAACCGGCGGCGTACTCCTCACCTGCCTTTTGCGGTTTTTGTGCAGCTTTGTATCCGGGTTTTTAATCTGGGCCTCCATTGCCGGGGAAGGCATAGGCGCTGTCATCTACTCGCTGGGCTACAACGCCGAATACATGGTCCCCGAAACCATCCTCACGCTGGTAGTAGCCCTCCTCATCCGCAAAATCCGGCCCGACTTTTTCCGGCGGCAGGGGGCTCCCGTTGCCATCAAAAGCAAATAACCGTCCTATCTTCCGCCCCGTCGTTTTTGACGGGGCTTTTATCATAGGGTCGAAGAATACGCCGGTTTTCCCCGGCCTTCCCATTCCTTAACCAAAAAGGCCCGCCTGTTTTTTCCAGGCGAGCCCTTTGTTTTTTCCATTTAATCCTCCGGGGTCGGATCGGTAATCCCCACCGCCGCCGGACGGTATTTTTTCGTCTCCCAGCGGGCCTTTTGGCTGTGAATCCACAAATAGCACAGCAGGGCGCCCCCCAGCCCCAAAACAAAGCTGAGCAGCTCCCGGCTTACTCCGGGAATCACCGGCCACAAGGCAAAATAGCCCAGCAAAAACCCGGCCATCAGCCCGATGAGCGGCAACCCGTACATAATCAGCACGGCGCTTAAAAACCCGTCCTCCGACAAGGTAATCTCCACCCAGTCGCCCACCTTGGCGTCGCACTGATTCTCGGCTTCGATGAGCATTTCCTTTTCGGAAAACCCGGCCACGCAGGCCCGGCACTTGGCGCAGGCTTCCTTCCGCACCATGCTGACCACCGCATTGTTTCCTTTTAATTCAACAACCCGACCTTTTTCAGCCATGGGTCTCCTCCTCTCCTGTCAACAGCCGTACCGCCTCCGAAGCCAGCAACAGCCCCGCCGCCGCCGGAACGAAGATGGCCGAAGCCGGGGTACCCCGGGGCCGTAGTTTCTCCCCCCGGGCCGCCAGCTCCTCCGGCGTTAACCGGCAGGGCAGCGGCTTTTCGGGAGAATACACCACCGTTAGGTGCCTAACGCCCCGGGCCCGCAGCTCCTTTCGCATGACCTTGGCCAGGGGGCACCCGGCGGTTTGATAAATGTCTGCCAAACGCAGCTGGGTCAGGTCCAGCTTGTTCCCGGTGCCCATGGAGCTAAGCACGGGGATTCCCCTGGCTTGCGCCCGGGTGATAATCTCCAGCTTCCCCGTTACCGTGTCGATGGCGTCGATGACCACATCGCAGTCCGCCATAACATCCGGGCTATCTGGCAAAAAGAACATTTGGTAGGGCTCCACCACACAATCCGGGTTGATGGCTCGGATACGCTCCGCCCAAGCCTCCGTTTTGGGGCGGCCCACCGTGTCCCGGGTAGCCGCCAGCTGCCGGTTGAGGTTGGATGGGGCAAACACATCGTTATCCACCAGCCGCAGGGCCCCCACCCCGGTACGGGCCAAGGCCTCGGCCGCTGCCCCGCCTACGCCGCCAAGGCCAAAAATCAGCACCCGGCTGTGACGTAATTTTTCCCATGCCGCCGTTCCCAGCAGCATCTCTATCCTTAAAAACGTATTATCCATTACCGAAGTCTGCCCAACAGCTCCACCAAGAACTTCCAATACTTTTGCGTGGAGGAAATGGACAGCCGCTCCCGGGGGCTATGGATGTAGTCGATCTGCGGGCCAAAGGACACCATGTCCAGGTCCGCCTTGCCGCCGAACACCCCGCATTCAATCCCGCCGTGGATGGCCTGTAGCTGCATATCCTCGCCAAACAGCTCCCGGTAGGTCGCCTGGGTTTTGGCTACCAGCGCCGAATTCGGGTCGCTTTCCCAGGGGATGTAGCCGCCGTAAAAGTCCACCCGGGCCCCGGTGAGCCGGGCCAACGCCTCCACCTGCTCCTTCGGAAGGGCCATGCGGCTTTGCACGTTGCTCCGCAGGGACATCCCCACCACCATTTTCGTCTCGTCCATCTCCAAAATCCCGGGGTTGGCCGAGGTTTCGGTCAGATTTTCAAACCGCACACTCCGGAAGTAATAGCCGAACGGCAGGAGGGTAATGAGATCCAATGCTTTTTGCGCACAAGCCTCGGTCAGCACCGTCCCCAGTGCTTCCACGGGAGCCGCTTCCACCTCAATACCGGTTTCCACCCCGGCGTATTCCTTTTGCAGGGTAGCCTCAAACTGCTTTACAAAGGAAAGCAGGGCCTCGGCGTCGGCCGGACGCACCCCAAACACCGCTTCGGACTCCCGGCAAATGGCGTTGTCGGCAATCCCGCCGGCCAAGCTTGCAATGCGAACGGGCATGGCTTCGGCCAGCTCGGTAAAGAACCGGGCCAACAGCACCAAGGCACTGGCCCGCTGCCGGTGGATGTCCTCCCCGGAGTGCCCCCCCAACAGGCCCTTCAGCTCCAGCCGGTAAGGCGCCAACCCGGCAACGGTCTCCCGCTCCAACGGCAGGGTCAGGTCGGCCCGCAGGCCGCCGCAGCAGCCAATCAGCAGCATCCCGTCGTTTTCGGTATCCATATTGATGAGGTAATGGCCCTTCAGCAAGCTGCCGTCAAAGGCCGTGGCCCCCAGCATCCCCACTTCCTCGTCGGAAGTAAACACCGCCTCCAGTGGGCCGTGGGGAATATCCTTGCTGTCCAGCACAGCCAGTGCCATGGCAACCGCCACGCCGTCGTCGGCCCCCAAGGTGGTGCCCCGGGCCCGAATCCACTCGCCATCCTCCACATACAGCGTCAGGGGGTCCGTCAAAAAGTTGTGGCCTACCCCCTTATCCTGATCGCACACCATGTCCAAATGTCCCTGCAAAATCACGCCGGGGGCATTTTCGTAGCCGGGGGTCGCCGGCTGGCGCATATACACGTTGTTGGCGCCATCCCGCACTACCTCGATGCCCCGGTCGTTGGCAAACTTCACCAAATACTCCGCCGCCTGGTCCGTATGGCCGCTGCCATGGGGCACGGACGCAAATTCTTCAAAAAAACGGAAAAAACTTTTGGGTTCCAAATGTTCCAAAGCCATTGCTTTTCCTCCTTAGTTTTTAAAGCTGTGTACCGGCGCCGGCACCCGGCCGCCCCGGCGGATAAAATCACCGCAGCCAAAGGGGTTTACCGGCATGATGGGGGCGTAGCCCAACAGCCCGCCAAATTCCACTCGCTCGCCGACGCCTTTCCCTATCACAGGGATAACCCGAACGGCGGTGGTTTTGTTGTTAATCATGCCAATGGCGCACTCGTCGGCAATGATGCCGGACAGGGTGGTAGCCGGGGTATCGCCGGGAATGGCAATCATATCCAAGCCCACCGAGCACACGCAGGTCATGGCCTCCAGCTTTTCCAGACTGAGGGCCCCCAGCTCGGCAGCCTCGATCATACCGTGGTCCTCGCTGACGGGGATAAAGGCCCCGGAAAGCCCGCCCACATAGGACGAGGCCATAATGCCGCCCTTTTTCACCTGGTCGTTCAAAATGGCCAGCGCCGCCGTGGTACCGGGGGCTCCGGCCTGCTCCAGACCCATTTCCTGAAAAATCTCGGCCACGCTGTCGCCCACCGCCGGGGTGGGGGCCAACGACAGGTCGATGATGCCAAAGGGCACGTCCAGCCGGCGGGAGGCCTCCCGGGCTACCAGCTGGCCCACCCGGGTAATCTTAAAGGCGGTCTGCTTAATGGTTTCGCACAAGGTCTCGAAGTCCGCCCCCCGGCAGCTCTCCAAGGCCCGCTTCACCACGCCGGGGCCGGAAACGCCTACGTTAATCACACAGTCCTGCTCCCCCACGCCGTGGAAGGCCCCCGCCATAAAGGGGTTGTCCTCCACCGCATTGCAAAATACCACCAGCTTGGCACAGCCAATGGAGTCCCGGTCGGCGGTAGCCTGTGCGGTTTGCAAAATAATCTCGCCCATTTCCCGCACGGCGTTCATGTTCAGGCCGTTCCGGGTGCTGCCCAGATTGACGGAGGAGCAGACCCGCTCGGTTTCGGCCAAGGCCTGGGGGATGGAGCGGATAAGGGTTTGGTCGCTGGGGGTGGCGCCCTTTTGTACCAGCGCCGAAAACCCGCCGATAAAGTTGACGCCCACCTCCCGGGCCGCCCGGTCCAGGGTTTTGGCTACCGAAACATAATCCTCGGCATGGCAGCCCGCCGCCGCAATGGCCACCGGGGTAACGGAGATGCGCTTGTTGACCACGGGCACCCCAAACTCCCGGGCCAAATCGTCCCCCACCTTGACCAAATTTTCGGCCTTGCGGGTGATTTTATCATAAACTTTTACATTAAACCGGTCCAAATTCCCATCGGCACAATCCAGCAGGCTAATGCCCATGGTAATGGTCCGCACATCCAAATTGGACTGCTGGATCATCCGGTTGGTTTCGTCAATTTCCATTCTCGACAGCATAAGAGGTCTCCTTCGCACATAAAATAATGGGCTGCCCGGTAATTTAAATCCGGTGCATACTGTTAAAAATATCCTCCCGCTGAATCAGGATAGAAACGCCGATTTCGTTGCCCAAAGCCTCCAGCCCGTCGGCCACGGCCTCGAAGCTGCTGCTTTTTTCCGAAAGCTCCACCACCATCATCATATTAAAATACCCGTGAACAATGGTTTGGGAAATATCCAAAATATTGACCTCGTTATTGGCCAGATAGGTGCAAACCCGGGCAATGATGCCCACCTTGTCCTTGCCCACTACCGTTACAATACAATTCATATCCTCATTCCCTTTCGCCAGGCTTAGCTCTTCATCAATTCCTGCGCCGCCGCCACCACGGCTTCTGCGGTAATGCCAAACTTTTCAAACAGCTTTCCGGCAGGGGCCGAAGCGCCAAAGCCCTGCATCCCTACCATTTTGCCGTCCAGCCCGATAAACCGGTGCCAGCCAAAGTCGGAGGCGGCCTCCACCGCTACCCGGCGGCGCACTGCCTTGGGCAGTACCTCCTCCTGATATTCCGGGCTTTGCCGGGCAAACAGCTCCCAGGAGGGCATGCTCACCACCCGGGCTGCTACGCCCTCCTCCTTCAGTACCCGGGCGGCCTCCACCGCCAACGCCACCTCGGAGCCGGTAGCCATCAAAATCACATCGGGCGCATCCTTCTCTTCCCGTACCAGTACATAAGCGCCCTGTAAGGCCTCCCGGCCGGTGCCGGGCAGGTCGGTCAGGTTTTGCCGGGACAGAATCAGGGCCGTGGGGCCGGGGTTGGTGAGGGCGGTGTAGTAGCCCGCCGCCGTTTCCCGGCCGTCGCAGGGGCGGAACACCGTGTAGCCGGGGATGCTCCGCAGGGCGGCTAGGTGCTCGATGGGCTGGTGAGTCGGGCCGTCCTCCCCCACCCCAATGCTATCGTGGGTCAGCAGGGAAAGCACCGGCAGCTGCATCAGAGCCTGCAGGCGCAAGCCCGCCTTCATATAGTCGCTAAACACAAGGAACCCGGCCACATAGGGACGCAGGCCGCCGTGAACGGCCATGCCGCTGGCAATGGCGGTCATGGCAAACTCCCGAATGCCAAAGTGCATATTGGCGCCGTCCCGCTCCGTTTTGCTGTAATAGGGCTTTTCCTTCATCACGGACTTGTTGGAGGGCCCCAGGTCGGCAGAGCCGCCCATCAGGTTGGGGCATACCCCCGCCACATATTGCAGCACCTTTTCGGAGGCCGCCCGGGTGGCCAGATTGCCCTCCCCGGCACGCCAGAAGTTCTCATCGTCCAATAAATCCTTGGGCAGCAGGGGGGAATGCCACTCCGCCCATTCCCGGGCCAGCGCAGGATAGACTTCGCTATATTTGGCAAACCGGGCCTTCCAGGTTTCCTCCCGCTCGGCGGCGGCCTGTCCGAACACGGAAGCCATCATCCGCACCTCTTCGGGCACGAAAAAGCTTTCGGAATAGGGCCAGCCCAAG
>CAKTER010000026.1 GCA_934552695.1 uncultured Eubacteriales bacterium | reverse complement strand
GGATTGTGATGAACCCCGGGGCCTATACCCATTACAGCTACGCCATCCGGGACGCCGTGGCCTCGGTGAGCATCCCCACCGTCGAGGTGCATTTGTCGAACATCTCGGAACGCGAGGAATTTCGGCGTATTTCCGTGATTGCGCCGGTGTGCCGGGGACAGATTTACGGGCTGGTAAAGGATAGCTATGTGAAGGGCATGGAACAAATCCGGGAGCTTTTGTTAAAAAAGGATTGAAATGCCGGGCTTTTTCCGTTAAAATAAAAAATGACGAGGTTTTTGACTTTTAAGGAGGAATACGATGATTTCTGCAGGCGAATTTCGCAATGGCGTCACCATGGAATACGAAGGTGACATTTATGTAATTTTGGAGTTCCAGCACGTAAAACCCGGTAAGGGCGCTGCCTTCGTTCGCACGAAGCTGAAAAACTTAAAGACCGGCGCTGTGATTGAAAAAACCTTCCGGCCTACCGAAAAAATGCCCCGGGCGCACATCGACCGGTTGGATATGCAGTACCTGTACTCCGATGGCGACCTGTACCACTTTATGAACACCGAGACCTATGACCAGATTGCCATTAGCCAGAGCGACATTGGCGATACCCTGAAGTTTGTCAAGGAGAATGAGCTGGTCAAGGTTTTGTCCTACGACGGCCAGATTTTCGGGATCGAGCCTCCTCTGTTTGTGGAGCTGGAGATTACCGAGACCGAGCCCGGCTTTGCCGGCAACACCGCTCAGGGCGCTACCAAGCCCGCCGTGGTGGAGACCGGGGCGACCATCCAGGTGCCTCTGTTCATCAACCAGGGCGAAAAGGTGCAAATCGACACCCGTACCGGCGAATATCTGGGCCGGGCCAAGGGCTGAGCCAACGCCGGCGGACAAGCCCTCCCCCTTTGGGATAATCTCCCCTTTTGGAGCGTAAACTGCTCTGAAAGGGGTTTTTTTATGCGAAAGAAAGCGGAGTTTTACTGGGGGCTGTTTTGGCAAAAGACCATTTTGGGACTGGGGCTGTTGTCCCTGTGCGTGTCGGGGCTGGCCTTGTTTTCGGGGCGGCTGTTTCCCGCCCGGGCGGCGGAGGGGGAAGCGTTGGCGGCCGAAGGGACAGGCTGGGAGGAGGGCGAAACGGCGGCCCCCCGGCGGATTTCCGCCGCAACCGAAGAGGGCGCCGAAGGCTTGTTGCCGGAGGCGGCACCGGAAGCGACCGACCCGGCCCAAGCCCGGGCAGAAGCGGTGACGGCGGTGGAGGGGGCGCTGGCAGCGGCGGATTTGGCGGCACTGGGGGATGTGGAGACCCAGCGACGGCAGCTCTACACCGTGGACAGCCGCACGACCCTGCTCCCCGGAGACATTGACCCGGCGGCGTTTTTGGCCATGGATATGAGCCTGGACCCGGAGGCGGCGGGCCCCCAGGTTTTAATTTTCCATACCCACAGCGGCGAGGGCTACGCCGATAGCGACGGGTCGTTGGAGCAGGGGGTTTACGGGCTGGGGGAGCGGCTCAAGACCCTGCTGGAGGAAACCTACGGCATCTCTTGCCTGCATTGCGGGGAACGGTTTGACCGGGTGGATGGCCAAAGCCGGATTACCGGGGCCTATGAACGGATGGAGCCGGTAATTGCCCAAATTTTGGCCGAAAACCCCAGCATTCGGGTGTGCATCGACCTCCACCGGGACGGGGTGGAGCCCCCGGTGCGGCTGGTGACAGAGCAAAACGGGCAGGCCATGGCCCAGCTGATGCTCTTTAACGGCCTGTGCCGTACCCTGCAAAACGGCCAGCCTGTCCCGGCCCCCGGGCTCAGCAACCCCTATTTGCGGGAGAATCTGGCCCTCAGTTTTCGGCTGCAAACCGCCGGGAACGCCCTGTACCCCGGGCTGTTCCGCCGCACCTACCTAAACGCCTACCGGTACAGCCTGCACCTGCGGCCCCTGTCCCTGTTGGTGGAGGTGGGAGCCCAAACCAATACCCGGGCCGAGGCATTGGCGGCCATGGAGCCGCTGGCCCGGCTGTTGGCGGGGACTTTGGGGGAAAACAGGGAAAAAAACGATGGGTAAGTCGGTTTTGCATTGCCTTTTATGTAAAAATATGATATACTTATTACCTATATTAAGGATTAGAGGAAATACGCAAGATACCTGCTTCATGCTTTGCAACGAAATACCGCAGATTGCTTTTTAGGAGGAAACTTTATGGGACTGGAAGAAAAGCAGATCATCAGTATGCTGGACAACATGACGGACGGGTTTTATATTCTGGATAAGGACGGGAATTATCTGTATGGCAACATTTCCGGGATGGGCCCCAACCGGGAAGCCCGGATTGGCACCAATGTTCACGAGCTTTTGGACGTGGGCTGTGTGGATATGTGTATTTCCGACGTTGTACGGGAGCGGAAAAAGGCCATGACGCTGGTGCAGGAGGTACGAATGCCCGGTACCGCTCACCATGACCAGCTGATTACCTCCACGCCGATTTTTGACCAAAACGGTGAAATTGTGTACTTTTTTACCGAGCTGTACAATCTGACGGCGCTGAACACCAAGTTCCAAAACGCCCTGCTGCAAGAGCCCACTCAAACCCTGGTGCCCGAGCTGTACGACTCTGGGGAGGATAGCGCCTCCAAGGCGGAGCTGGTGGCCGAAAGCCAGGCCATGCAGGGGCTTTTGATGATGGCCCAGCAAATTTGCAATATGGACGTGCCGGTTTTGCTTTCGGGAGAAAGCGGGACGGGGAAAGAGGTTTTGGCGGAATACATTTACAAAAAGGGAAATCGCCGGGACAAAAAGCTGGTGACCATTAACTGCGCCGCCTTGCCCGAAAGCCTGCTGGAGGCGGAGCTGTTCGGCTACGAAAAAGGTGCCTTTACCGGGGCTTTGGCCACCGGGAAAAAGGGGCTTATCGAGGAGGCCGACGGCGGCACCCTGTTTTTGGACGAGATTAACTCCATCCCCTTAGGGATTCAGGCCAAGCTGCTGCGGGTGCTGGAGACCCGGATGGTGCAGCGGCTGGGCTCCACCCAAAGCCGGTTTGTGGATTACCGGCTGATTACCGCCACCAACGAGGATTTGTATCAGTGCTGTGTGGAGGGCCGGTTCCGGAAAGATTTGTACTACCGGTTGAATGTGGTGCCGCTCATTCTGCCGCCCCTGCGGGAGCGGAAGGAGGACATCCGGCCCCTGACGACCCTGTTTTTGCACCAATATTGCCAGCGCTACAAAAAGCTGAAAAACTTTTCGGCGGATGTGATGAAAATGCTGGAAAGCTATTCCTGGCCGGGGAATGTGCGGCAGCTAAAGAACGTGGTGCAGCGGCTGGTGATTATGACCACTGACAGCGCTATTACCATCGAGGATATTCCCGCCGGGATTTTTGACCGGCAGTTTTCCGAGACCGTGCCGATGGCCCGGTCCGAGGAGCTGCGGCGGCCCCCGGAAGAGCCGGAGCTGGACTTTGCCGCCGGACATTTTGACCTGAAGGCGTACCTGGCCAATTGCGAGCGCCGGATTTTGGAGCGCACCCTGCGAGAGCTGGGCAGCACCTATAAGGCCGCCAAGTTTTTGGGGGTAGACCAGTCGTCGATTGCCCGGAAAAAGTTAAAGTACCATATCCGTTATGACGGCGGACGGGAATGAAGTGTTTCTTTCGGTTGGACAATTTGCCGCAAAGGTGGAAAAGATTTGGCAAAGAAATGTATAAAATGACGGCTCTCGGAGGGGAGTTTGCAAGAAAAACCGAAAACATGTTGGTAAAAATGATGTAAAAAATCATCAACAAGGCAGGAATGACTTACATATTGCCCTAAAATAATGCCGCAAAGCATTGGTTTGCTGGAAGGTGGATGAAAAAAGCCCCGCAAACCCATGTTTTGTGGCATTTTTGCCTTGGCACAGCATTTGCTAATCATTTAGATTGCCGGCAAGTTCTTTTATTCTTTTTCTGCTCGTATTTGCAACAAGCTCTGCTAACAAAAGAGGAAGAAGAAGGAGGTTTATCTGTGTTAAGTGTAGTTGGTATTATCATAGGCCTGGTGGTTATGATTTTCCTGGCCTACAAGGGGATCTCCCTGTTTTTGGTCACCATCATCGCCGGGGCCATCGTAGCCCTCTTCGATGGGTTAAACCCCATGGAGGTGCTGACCTCGAGTTACATGGTTGGGTTCACCAACTTTATGAAGAACTACTTCATTCTGTTCTTGTTTGCTTCGATGTTCGGTTCCGTGACCGGCGCTTCCGGTGCGGCCCGGGGCATCTCCAACGGTATCTTAAAGCTTATTAAAAACGTTCCCGCCGAAAAGAAGAAATTCTGGTCGGTTATGGTTATGACCCTGATTAACCTGGTTTTGGGGTATGGCGGCGTTAATGGCTTCGTTATCATTTACACCACGGTTGCCATTTCGAAGGAACTGTATAAGGAAGTAGACCTGCCTTGGCATTTAAGCTTTTTAACCACCATTGCTTCGGCTTGCTGGAACCAGGGCTTCCTGCCCGGTACCCCCTCCGTGCAGAACATGATTCCCACCGGGTATCTGGGCACCCCCTATACCTCCGGTATGGCCATCGGCCTGATTTGCTCGGTATTCTGCGGTATCCTGTGGTTCTTCTATGTGATGTACTGCCTGAAGAAAGCCAACAAGACCGGCGAGGGCTTCTTCCCCTCCGGTGAAAGCATCGATAAGGCTTCCTTTGAGCTGCCGGAGCACACCCCTTCCGTTATCAAGTCCCTGATCCCCTCCATCGTCCTGCTGGTGCTGATGAACGGGATTAAGCTGAGCATTTACTATTCCATGCTGATTGCCATTCTGGTGGCCATCATTATGTTCTACAAAGAGCTGGGCGGCGGCAAGAAGGTTCTGGGCGTTCTGACCCAGGGCGCTTTGAATGCCACCAGTGCGGTAACCTCCACCTGCTCCTGCACCGGTTTCGGCGGCGTGGTCAGCTCTGTATCCGGCTACGGTGTGGTGCTGGGCGCTTTGACCAGCCTGCCTGGCCCCCCCATCTTCCAGTACTTCCTGGCAGTATCCGTGGCGGCCGGTGCTACCGGTTCCGGTTCCGGCGGTCTGTCCATCGCTCTGGACGCTTTGGGCCAGCGGTTCGTGGATATGGGCATCAATCCCCAGATTCTGCACCGGATTGGCGCTATGGCCTGCTGCTCTTTGGATACTCTGCCCCACAACGGCGCCATCGTCAATTCTCTGATGGTTTCTCACCTGACCCACAAGCAAGGTTATGGCCACATCTTTGTGCAGTCCGTAGTCATTACGACGCTGGGTTCGTTACTGGGCTGCGTGCTGGCAACTATGGGCCTGGTATAGAACAGATAAGACGGAACGCAGCAATCTGCTGAAAACGGCTCCGTAAGGCCGGCAAAGGGAATGGAGCCAACCCAAACGGTTCCATTCCCTTTCCATTTTTGTTAAAATTGCCGAAAATATAAGAAACGGGAAACGAATCCAAAAATAGAAGGGGAGACTGTCGAAAAAGCAGACCGGTTTAATGCAAAAAGTCATTGTTAATGCAAAAATTACTTAACATAAATTGGCTTGATGGAAAAAAACATTGGTTCATTGACCGGAGCCATATAAAAAATCCAAAAAACAGGGGAATTTCGGTCTGTTGGAGGGAAAACAACTTTGGCACAGCTTTTGCTCCTTGTTTACTCGCTGGCAATTTTTGAGGAGTTAGTGAGTAAGGAGGTTTTTCTGTGTTAAGCGTCATCGGTATTTTAGTAGGCTTAGTTGTTATGATTTTTTTGGCCTACAAAGGGATCTCCCTGTTCCTGGTCACCATCATCGCCGGGGCCATCGTAGCCCTGTTCGACGGGTTAAACCCCATGGACGTGCTGACCACGAACTACATGGTTGGGTTTACCAACTTTATGAAGAACTATTTCATCCTGTTCTTATTTGCTTCGATGTTCGGTTCCGTGACCGGCGCTTCCGGTGCGGCCCGGGGCATCTCCAACGGTATCTTAAAGCTTATTAAAAACGTTCCCGCCGAAAAGAAGAAATTCTGGTCGGTTATGGTTATGACCCTGATTAACCTGGTTTTGGGGTATGGCGGCGTTAATGGCTTCGTTATCATTTACACCACGGTTGCCATTTCGAAGGAACTGTATAAGGAAGTAGACCTGCCTTGGCATTTAAGCTTTTTAACCACCATTGCTTCGGCTTGCTGGAACCAGGGCTTCCTGCCCGGTACCCCCTCCGTGCAGAACATGATTCCCACCGGGTATCTGGGCACCCCCTATACCTCCGGTATGGCCATCGGCCTGATTTGCTCGGTATTCTGCGGTATCCTGTGGTTCTTCTATGTGATGTACTGCCTGAAGAAAGCCAACAAGACCGGCGAGGGCTTCTTCCCCTCCGGTGAAAGCATCGATAAGGCTTCCTTTGAGCTGCCGGAGCACACCCCTTCCGTTATCAAGTCCCTGATCCCCTCCATCGTCCTGCTGGTGCTGATGAACGGGATTAAGCTGAGCATTTACTATTCCATGCTGATTGCCATTCTGGTGGCCATCATTATGTTCTACAAAGAGCTGGGCGGCGGCAAAAAGGTTCTGGGCGTTCTGACCCAGGGCGCTTTGAACGCTACCAGCGCTGTAACCTCTACCTGCTCCTGCACCGGTTTTGGCGGCGTAGTCAGCGCCGTGTCCGGGTATGGCGTCATTCTGGGCGCTCTGACCAACCTGCCTGGCCCCCCCATCTTCCAGTACTTCCTGGCGGTATCCGTGGCGGCCGGTGCTACCGGTTCCGGTTCCGGCGGTCTGTCCATTGCTCTGGACGCTTTGGGCCAGCGGTTCGTGGATATGGGCATCAATCCCCAGATTCTGCACCGGATTGGCGCCATGGCCTGCTGCTCTCTGGACACCCTGCCCCACAACGGTGCTATCGTAAATACCCTGATGGTTTCTCACCTGACCCACAAGCAGGGCTATGGCCACATCTTTGTGCAGTCCGTAGTCATTACGACGCTGGGTTCGTTGCTGGGCTGCGTTTTGGCAACGATGGGCCTTGTCTAACCAGAGGCTTTGCGGCATAACAGCTTGGGCTTAGCGGCCCGGGCTGTGTGCCAAAATCATCAGGCGCCCTGCCAGCGGGCGCCTGATTTGTTTAAAGATCCTTGTGCCGCAGGCACGATCTTACATAACCCATTTTTATAAGGAGGTAATTTGTATGGCAAAAGAAAAACTGGCATTTATCGGTACCGGTATGATTGGCGCCGGTCTGGCTGTAAACGCTATGATGAACGGTCACCCCACCGCTCTGTATGACATGGTGGATACCGAGGTCGTAAAGGCCCGCGTAGCCGGGATTATGGACACGCTGGTGGAGGCCGGCGCTTACACCCGGGAGCAGACCGAGGCCGGGTTAAAGAACGCCATGTACACCAATGACCTGATTGAGGCCGTGAAGGACGCTGTGTTTGTGCAGGAGTGCATTATTGAGCGGTTGGAGCCCAAGCAGGAGACCTATCGGAAGATTCAGGAGGCTTGCGGCAATAAGCCCATCATCTGCAGCTCTACTTCCGCTCTGATGCCCTCCAAGCTGCAGGAAGGCGCTCTGTATCCCGACCGCATCCTGGTCGGCCACCCCTTCAACCCCTCCTACATCCTGCCTCTGATGGAGATCGTGGGTGGCCAGCAGACCAGCAAGGAAGCCATTGCCTTCGCTAAGGAGATCTACCTGAGCATGGGCAAGCAGCCCTCCATCTGCAACAAGGAACTGTACGGCTATCTGGTACAGAACATCAACTTCAAGATTCGCGAAATGTGCGAACAGCTGGTTCTGGAAGACGTGGGGACGGCCGAGGACGTGGACAATGCGCTGCGGTTTGGCCCCGGTATGCGTTTGCCCATCACCGGGCAGCTGCTGACCATCTCCATGGGCGTTGACGGCGGCTGGATTAACCTGTCCCGGAAGTATCGGGGCGAAGAGCCCAACGACGACGACAAGAAGCTGGCCAAGCAGATTGATGAAGAGCTGGCCAACCGTCCTGCCGAGCTGGGCAACACCGTGGAAACGGCCGAAAAGTTCCGGAACAAAATGCTGGTGGGCATGCTGAAAATGCAGGGCCTGCTGTAAGGAATCCATTTTTTAACGAGAAAGGCTCCCGGCCGACCCCGGGCGCCTTTTCTTGTTTAGAAATAAAAATGCGAAGGAATACGGGGCGTCCTTGTTTTTTGGCTAATTCTTTGGTTTTTTGGATAGGAAAAGGAAAAAAATGAGAAAAACGGGAACCTGTTGGCCGGGGATAGCGTCTTAAAAGATACGGAAGAGAAAAGAAGCGGGCCAATACAAACAAAGGAGGGAGAAGCATGAAATGGCAGAATGGCTGGAAGTGGGGCGTATGTATCGCCATGGTGGTGGCAGGGCTGTGCGGCTGCCAAAGCCGGGGTGCGGTGTCAGCCAAGCCGGTTATTTATCTGTATCCGGAGGAGGAAACGACGGTTTCGGTGCAGATGGCCTTTGACGGACGGTTGACCTGTACCTATCCCGCCTATGATGGCGGATGGCTGGTTAGTGCGGCTCCGGATGGGACGTTGACGGATGCGGCCGGACAAACCTACAATTACCTGTATTGGGAGGGAGAAACGGACGCTGTTTTTGATTTCTCTCAGGGCTTTTGTGTGGCCGGCGAGGATACGGCGGCGTTTTTGGAGGATGCCTTGGCCCAGCTTGGCCTGATGCGGCGGGAGGCCAATGAGTTTATCGTGTATTGGCTGCCCCGGCTGGAGGCGAACCCCTACAACTGTATCGCCTTTCAAACCGAAGCCTACACAAGCGGAGCGCAGTTGGAGGTAAGCCCGCAGCCGGATACCGTGATACGGGTATTTATGGCTTGGCAGGGCGTAGACGCCCCGGTAGACATGCAGGCCCAGACGCTGACAGCCCCGGAACGAGTGGGATTTACACTGGTAGAGTGGGGCGGCGCAGAAGTATCCGCCGGGATAACCGAGTGAGGGCGGCAAGGCCGGGGGGAGGAAACCCGTAAAAAAGAGGGGGTGCGCCCCGGAGAAATTTGAAAATGGTAGCAGATGTGCCATAGAAAGGCCCCGGAAAACCGGGGCCTTTTGGTGTGGGCGGAAAAAATGCGCCAAGGGGAAACAACGGACGGGAAAAAGCAAAGGGAAAAAGTTAAGGGAAAAAGTTAAGGGGAAAAGGCGGTCAGGCGGCTGCGGTTGGGGCTTAGCGCAGGAAGAACTGCGCCCAGTATAAGGTGCCGTTGGGGGCCCGATAGCAGCCTACGCCGATTTGGGTAAAGCTTTCGTTTAGAATGTTGGCCCGGTGTCCCTCGGAATTCATCCAGGCCTCCATCACGGCGGCGGCGTTCGGTTGGCCATAGGCAATGTTTTCCCCGGCGCTTTGATAGGAGGCATCGGCTTCGGCCAGGGCCGTAAAGCAGCTGGCTCCGTTGGGACGCGTGTGGGAAAAGCTTTGCCGAAGCTCCCGGGCCCGTACCTGAGCGGCGGCGGAAGCCTGGGAGTTTACGGTAAGAGCCGGAAGCCCGGCCCGGGCCCGCTGGGTGTTGACCTGTGCCACCACCTGCTGTGCTTCGGCGCTCAGGGCAGAGCCGGTGGCGTCGGCATCGGCATCGGTATCGACTTGGTTGCCGGGACAAGGGGAAGTGACGTTACCATCGGAAGCTCCGGCCAAAGAAGCGTTGGCCCATTGCCAAAGCGGCTGGCTGCTCTCCGCTGAAGAAAGCAGGGGGAAGCAAGCGGTCAGGGTGGGACGGAGGGAAGCTTGGCAAGGGGAAGCCGCCCCTGTGGTTTGGGCGGGGGCGGCAGGAGCGGCGAGAGTCCCGCTGAGCAGGGTGGTGGCAAGGACAAGAACGGTTTTTTTCATGGGGAATCCTCCTTAAATGTTAAAAATATATTAAATTACTGTTACAAAACTAATTTTAACAAGTCTGTCAGAGAATTACAATGGGAATTGCTGGGAATGAAAGAGGGCGCAGGACGGAAAAAGAAGGGAGAAGAAGGAGGGGAAAGGAGGAAAGAGAGGAAGGAAAGAGAGGAAGGGAGAGGAGAGAAAGGGAGAAGAGGGAGAGGATGAGTATGGACGAGAAAAAGTTGAAGAGGAAAGAGACAAGAAAAAGACAAGAAAAAAGACAAGAGCAAGCTCTTGTCTTAAAAGAACGGCAGACGTTAGGGAGGTTTTTCTTACTCCCCTTTTTTGTCCCGGCACATCAGGGTGATGACGGCGTCCCGGGGGTCGGCCCCCTCAAACAGCACCCGATTCATCTCTTGGGTGATGGGCATTTCCACGTCGTAGCGCTCGGCCAGCTGCATGGCGGCGTGAGCGTTTTGCACACCCTCTACCACCTGATGGACCTCCTCCAGCGCCTGCTCCAGCGGGACGCCCTGGCCCAGCAAAATGCCTGCCCGGCGGTTCCGGGAGTGCATACTACAGCAGGTGACAATCATATCGCCCATCCCGGCCAGCCCGTAAAAGGTCTCGGTGCGGGCCCCCAGGGCTTGTCCCAGCCGGGCTACCTCGGCAATGCCCCGGGTCATCAGGGCGGCCTTGGTATTATCGCCAAAGCCCAGCCCGTCGGAAATCCCGGCGGCTAAGGCAATGATGTTTTTAAACGCAGCGCCCAGCTCCACCCCCAGCATATCCGGGTTGGTATAAATGCGGAAGGTAGGCCCCGAAAGCTCGGCCTGAAGCATTTTGGCGGTTTCCTTGGTTTCGGCGGAGACCACCACGGCGGTGGGGACGCCCCGGCCTACCTCTTCGGCGTGGCTGGGGCCCGAAAGCACGGCTACCTCGCACTGGGGGGCGCACTCCTTCAGCACCTTATCCAGCGTATACAGGCTGACATCCTCCAACCCCTTGGATACGTTCACCAGCACCTGGTCGGCGGTAAAATAAGGGGCGAAGCCCAAAATGGTGGAGCGCATAAACTTGGAGGGGATGGCGGCAATCACAATCTCCGCCTCCAGCAGGGCCTCCTCCCGGGAGGTGGTAATCCGCAACGAGGGCGGGATAGGGACCCCGGGCAAAAACTCCCGGTGCTCGCCGTAGCGCAAAATGGCGGCGGCTTCTTCTTCTTTCCAGCTCCACAGGGTCACGGCGTGGCCCAGCTTGTGGAACTGGACGGCCAGGGCCGTGCCCCAGCTGCCGGAGCCGATGACAGTAATGTGTTTCATGCTTTTTTCCCTTTCTTTCCAAACCGGTTTTCCGTTCCGTTCAGCAAACGCTTGATGTTGGCCCGGTGCTGGTAAGCCCCCAAGACACCCAGAGCCACGCAAATCAGCACCACCTCCGTGGGGGCCTTGTACCCCAGCATAACCAGGGGCAGGCAAACGCAAAAGCAGAGGGAGCCGACGGATATGTACCCGGAGAGGAGGGGCAGGCACCCGGCCAAAGCGCAGAATACCACTCCCAGCGGGTAATAGAGGATGCTGACCGAGGCGATGATGCCAATCATGGAGGCAATGCCCTTGCCGCCCTTAAACTTTAAATAAAAGGGGAAGTCGTGGCCCAGCACCGCCCCAAAGCCTCCGTAAAAGGCGGCGGCAATCCAAGAGGGGAACAGGGCGTGGCACAAGAAGACGGCGGCCATGGCCTTGCCAACGTCGATGAAGAACACGAGAATCCCCATTTTTTTGCCCAGCACCCGCAAGGTGTTGGAGAACCCCAGGTTGCCGCTGCCCCGGGTGCGGAGATCCACTTGGCAAATCCGCCCCACCACATAGGCGCTTTGGATGCAGCCAAAACAATAGCCGATGAGCAAACATAAAATGCGTATCATTTTTCTTTCTTCTCCCGAATGATAAGGTGGATGGGGGTGCCGGTAAAACCAAAGGCCGCCCGCAGCTGGTTTTCGATGTAGCGTTGGTACGAAAAATGGAACAGCTCCTTGTCGTTGACGAAAATCACAAAGGTGGGGGGCCGCACGCTGACCTGGGTCATGTAGTATAGCCGCAGGGGCTTGCCCTTATCCGCCGGAGGCTGCTGCATGGCGGTGGCTTCCATCAATACGTCGTTCAGCACACCGGTGCCTACCCGCAGGTTGTGGTTTTGGTGGGCCACCTGAATCATTTCCAAAAGCTTGCCCACCCGCTGGCCGGTCTTGGCCGACAAAAATACCCGGGGGGCGTAGGACAGGTAAGCCAAATCGGTGGAAATATCCTTTAGGAACTTGTTCATGGTCTTGTCGTCTTTTTCGATGGAGTCCCATTTGTTGACGGCAATCACCAGTCCCCGGCCGTTTTCGTGGGCAATCCCGGCGATTTTGGCGTCCTGATCGGTCACGCCCTCGTTGGCGTCCAGCAACAGCACGGCAACGTCGCAGCGCTCCACAGCCGCTACCGCCCGGATGATGCTGTACCGCTCAATGTCCTCTTTAATCTTGCTTTTCCGGCGCATCCCCGCCGTGTCGATAAACACATACCGCTGGCCGTCGATGGTGATGGGGCTGTCTACGGCGTCCCGGGTGGTGCCGGCCACGTCGCTGACAATAAGCCGGTCCTCACCCAAAATCCGGTTGATGAGGGAGGACTTGCCCACGTTGGGTTTGCCGATGATGGCCACCTGAATGGCGTCCTCGTCCTCGTCGGCCTCGGTCTCCGGCGGGAAGTTTTTAACCACCTCGTCCAGCAGGTCGCCCAGACCCAGAGCCTGTCCGGCGGAAATGGGGATGGGGTCCCCCAGGGCCAGCTCGTAAAATTCGTAAACGGCAATGTCGTCTTTTTGGGGGGTATCCAGCTTGTTGACGGCCAAAATCACGGGCTTTTTGGTGCGCCGCAGCTGTTGGGCCACCAGCCGGTCGTCCTCGGTAATGCCCGTTTTGCCGTCGCAGACAAACAAGATTACGTCGGCGGTCTCGATAGCGATTTGGGCCTGGTTTAAAATTTGCCGGACAATGACGTTGGTGGTTTCCGGCTCCATACCGCCGGTGTCGATTAAGGTAAAATGCCGGCCCAGCCACTCCACATCGGCATAAATGCGGTCCCGTGTCACGCCGGGGGTATCCTGCACAATGGAAATGCGCTCCCCGGCCAAACGGTTAAACAAGGTGGACTTGCCCACGTTGGGGCGGCCCACTACGGCCACAATGGGTTTGCTCATTCTGTCCGTCCTCCTTCCAAAATACAATCCAGCAGACTGCCGCCACTGCCGGTGGTGGCCACAACGGGCCGTCCCAGGGCGGTACGCAGATCGCTGAGGGTCATGTCATCCAACAGGGTCTCCTCCCCGC
>CAKTER010000025.1 GCA_934552695.1 uncultured Eubacteriales bacterium | reverse complement strand
CGGAGGCGTGGAGGGCGTTGGCCGCACAGCCGCCGCTGCAATAAAATTTGGCCCAGCAATTCTTACATTCTTCCTTGCTGTACAGGTTGCAATCCTCAAATTCCTTGCGCTTTTCCAAATTGGTCACGCCGTCCCACACGTTGCCCATCAAAAACTCGGGCATCCCGGCAAACTGGTGACAGGGGTACAAATCCCCCTGGGGGGTCACCGCCAGGTATTGGGTACCGCTGCCGCAGCCGGACATCAGCTTTTTCACACAGGGGCCGCCGCTCAAATCAATCTGGAAGTGGAAAAAGTTCACCTCGGGCCGTTCCGTCAGCTCCTCCATCAGCCGGTCATAGGACTCCATCAGGGCGGGGATATCCTCCTCCCGCAGGCTGTAATCCGCCTCCGGCGGGGCCACCACCGGCTCCACCGAAATCTGGGTAAAGCCCAAATCGGCCAGGTGCATCACATCTTGATCGAAGTCCAGATTATAGCGGGTGTAGGTCCCCCGGATATAATGGCTCTTGTGGGGATCCCGGGCGTCCACCAGCTTTTTGAACTTGGGCACCAGCAACTCATAGCTACCCTGCCCCCCGGCCCGGGGACGCATCCGGTCGTTGACCTCCGGACGGCCGTCGATGCTCAGCACCACGTTGTCCATGTTTTCGTTAATGTAGGCAATTTTGTCGTCGTCCAACAGCACGCCGTTGGTGGTGATGGTAAAGCGGAAGTGCTTGCCAAACTCCTTCTCCCGCTCCCGGCCATAGGCCACCAGCTGCTTTACCACTTCAAAGTTCAGCAAGGGCTCGCCGCCAAAAAAGTCCACTTCCAAATTTGTCCGGTTCCCGGAATGGGTCAGCAAAAAGTCCAGCGCCGCCTTGCCCACCTCCAGCGGCATCAGGCTCCGGTCGCCGTGGTACTCGCCTTCCCCGGCAAAGCAATACTTACATTTTAGGTTACAGTCGTGGGCCACATGCAAACAGAGGGCCTTTACCACCGGATCGGCCTTGGGGGTAGGAATCCCGGCATACCAGTCGGGGGTATACAGCATTCCCGCCTGCTCCAGCTCCCGCAGCTCGGCCAGCGCTTCCCGGTTTTCGGGGGTATCCCCATGGCGGGCCAGCACCTGGGCATCAGTCATGGTTTCGGCGTCCCCGGCCAGCCGGTAAGCCGTTTCGTCCATTACATGTACCGCCCCGCTATGTACGTCCAGCGTGACAAACAGGCCCCGGCCGCTAAATTGATGTATCATAAAAATCCTCCTTACACGAAAAAAAGCCGCTAGGGCTTTTCATCGTCAACTTGATTTTACTTGTGTTCGCACCCCTGATTGGCTACGGTGCAGGAAGTTTTGCAAGCGGACTGGCAAGAAGTCTGGCATTCGCCGCAACCGCCCTTTGCAACCGTGTTCTGCAGCAGACGGGTCTGTAACGTTTTCACGTGCTTCATGGAAAATCCCCCTTTCATTGCAAGGTTATGGGTCAATTTTAGCATATTCCCGGGGATTTTGCAACAAGGACTTGGGATTTCGCCGGGATTTTTCGTTTTTGGGAACTCTGCCGCCCTGGCCTTCGTCTTAATAAAAAACAAATCCGAAAACCCGGAAAGGAGTGCTGCCCCATGAAATCCCGTTTTCTCCCCCTGCTTTGCCTGTGTACCGCTTTGGCTTTGGGCGGCTGTGCCCCCAGCCCCAGCCAACCCTCTGCCCCCTCCTCGTCTCAGGAGCCCGGCAACACCGATGCCCAGCTACCCCCCAGCGAGGCCCAGCTCTCCGGCCGGGTACTGGCCGTGAGCGAAAAATCCCTCCTGCTGGCCGGGGAGGCCGCCAACGAGGTGTACGCCCTCTCGCCGCCTGCCGAAATGGTTCCGCTCCACACCGGCAACGGGGAAGGCGTTACCATGGGCGATTGGATTACGGTGGCCTACGACGGCTCCGTTTTGGAAACCTGGCCTGCCCGGCTGGGTACTGTGACCGGGATTTTGGTAGACGATGCGGCTTTTGACGACTTGTCCCTCCTGTACTTGCAGGTGCTTTGCGATTTGTGGGACCGGGATGCGGGCCTTAATGAAGGCGCCGAAATCTTGGGGGTTGACCTGTCCCAAACCCGGCTGACCCCCGCAGAGCAACAGGCGGTAGCCTATCTGTTTGGGCTGGCCCAGGGCCGGGAGGTCGTAACCGGGACGCTGGATGAGCTGACAAAGGCCGGGTATATTACCGAAGAACCCCTGCCCGACACCGGCGCCGTAGCCCAGTATTGGGAAACCGGCTGCCTGTTCTCCATCACCGAAACCGAAGCGGAAGCCGGTCAAGCCGCTTTTTCGGCCCAAAAATGGCGCAGCGGCACCGGGGCCTACTTTTTCACCAACTGTACCGCCAGCCAAAACGACTGGGGGCATTGGGCCGGGTACGAGATTGGCGCAGAGGCCATCTCGTAAGGCTTCCTCGCAAAAGCCCGCCCCCTTTCCCTTACCCCACTAAAAAAGCCGGAGACTTCTTCCGGCTTTTTCGTTTGCTAAATTTTACTACTCCGGCCCCTCACTTTTGGGCAATTTCCGGGTAGGGGCGAACCGGCGGCTGTCCCGCCCGATGCTCCCCTATGATTTTTTCCATCCAAACCATATCGTACCACCGATTGAACTTGTACCCGCAACGATGGAACCGTCCTGCCAGCGTAAAGCCCATATGGGCATGGAACTGGGCGCTGTTTTGGGTCAAGTATTCGTCCTCCGCCTCGGGGTAGCCGATACAGGCGTACAGGTTTAAAATCCCCATGGCCGCCAGCCGGTCAAAAAGCGCCGTATACAAGGCCTTCCCCACCCCTTTATGGGTTTGGGTCGGATCCAGATAAATGGTCAGCTCGCAAGCCCAAGCATAGGCCGCCCGGCCCACAAAATCTCCGGCATAGGCGTAGCCCACCACCTGTCCCTCCCGTTCTGCCACCAGATAGGGGTATTTTTGCATGGTGCGCCGCATCCGGCCCCCAAACTCCTCCTGCGTCGGGATGATGTATTCAAAGGATATCACGGTTCTTTCCACATAGTAGCTGTAGATTTCCAAAAGCCGGGGGGCATCCTCCAACCGGGCCTCCCGAATCGTCACCTTGCTCATGGCCTCACCTCTTGGGTCGCTTTAACCGGTTCCGTTTAGAAACTGGTTTCAGACTACCACCGGCCGCCGCTTTTGGCAAGTAGAAATTCCAAAAATACTCAACGATTCACTCCTAAAATCCCCCCTACGCCGCCGCTGGCCAGCGCCAGCACAAAGGTGCCAAAGCGTCCCACATGAAGGGAGAACCCGTTTCCAATCAGCAGGCCGATACCCACCAGCACCAGGCTATACAGCGCCCCCGCCGCCAGCCCCCACAGCAGGCCGTTTTGGCCCCGGGTCCGGGCCGCACAAAGCCCCGCCAGCACGGCCGCCACCGCCGTACACACAAAGGAAACCAGCGGGATTACCCGCTCCGGCACCCCCGTATAGGTCAGCAGCAGGGCAAAGGCAATAAAGACCACACAGGTCAGCAAGTAGGCAACGGCCAGTCCTTTGGCCAGGGCCAGCACCCCGCCGCCGGGACCGGAACGGGCAGCTGCCCCATCCCCGAGGCTTGCTGGCTTCGGGGCCGTTTTGCTGCGGCTGCCAAGCCGGATTTCGCTTCGCCGCCCGGCGCCCCCCTCCCTTCGGCCCCCGCTTCGTTTTCCGGCCGAAGGCTGTCCGGCGGCCACCAAACGGGGGCCTGCCCCGCCTAAATTTGCTTCCCGGCGGTCTGGTCTTGTCCCCCGGTCTTCTGCTTTCCCCGGCTTCTCCCTTGCTTTTTCCGGTTCCGATGTTGCCGGAGCCTCCCACCAGCCCCGGGCCTGTGTTCCCGGCGTCTCCGGCCCGGCCTTTGGCGCCACCGGCCGGTTCCAGTACCGTACCGCCGCCGGTTCGCTAATCCGTTCCTTCCGCCCCGGCCCGGCCCAACTTGTTTGATTCTGCTTGCGGTTGTCCATGGGTCTCCTCCTCATCTCCGGCCCTTCCGGGCTTTGTACCAGTCTATGCCCGCCCCTTGCCGATATGCCAAGCCCGTGGTAAAATCATGGCATAAGGAGTGTGACCGACACCATGTCCGAACAATATATCGACCTGCATGTACATTCCACGGTTTCGGATGGTACCGTGCCCCCGGAGGCACTGCCTGCCCTGGCCGTGAAAACCCATTTAGCGGCGATCGCCCTCACCGACCACGATACGGTAGAGGGCGTCCCGGCCTTTTTACAGGCTGCTCAGGGCCTGCCGCTGGAAGCCATCTCCGGCATCGAGCTGTCCGGCTGGTACGACAACCGGGTGGAAATCCACATTGTGGGGCTTTACGTTGACCCCGCCGCCCCGGTACTGGCCCGGATTGCCCAGCGCCGCAAAGCCGCCCGGCTGGAACGGAACCGGGCCATGGCCCAAAAGCTGACGGAGATTGGCCTGCCCCTGACCTACGAGGAGCTATGCCGGGAAGCCAGTGGCAGCATTATTACCCGGGCCCACTACGCCCGGCTGATGATTCGCAAGGGGTATGTTAAGGACCGGGACGAGGCCTTTAACAAATACATTTCCCCGGGACTGCCCGGCTATGTGGCCCAAAAGCTTTTGGGGCCGGAGGAATGCGTAAAAGCCATTGTCGAAGCCGGCGGCGTACCCATTTTGGCCCATCCCACCCTGTACCACCTAAGTCCGGACGAGCTACGGACCCTGTGCCGCCGCCTGATGCCCTTGGGGCTCATGGGCATCGAGGCCCGGTATTCTATGTATTCCGAAGCCCAGCAAAAACAAATGACCGCCCTGGGAAACGAGCTGGGGCTGCTGCTGTCCGGCGGCAGCGATTTCCACGGCGATAATAAGCCCGGGAATCTTTTGGGGTACGGGAAAGGCAATCTGCGGGTACCCTACGAGTTTTTGGAAAAAATCAAAGCGGCCTGCGGCAAATAAGAGCCCGCTGCCCTTTCCCGGCTAACCAAAATAGATGCCCCTCTATCCCCTCGGCGATGCAAAAAGCCCCTCCCCTCGGATTTCCGAAGGAAGGGGCTTTTGGTGTTTTCGGTCAAATCGGATTACAGCATGGAGCCGGCGTCCAACGGCAGGGCCGCACCGGTGATAAGGGAAGCCTCCTGCGAGGTGCCCACCCACAGGCACATCCGGGAAACATCTTCGGGCTCGATAAACGCAACGCCCATAGCCCGGCCTTTCTTCAGGGCCTCGTTGGCTTCTTCAAAGCTGGCATAATGGGTGCCGTGCATTCCGTTCAGATAAGCCAGGAAGTTGGGGTTGTTGGTCATGCCGGTACGCACCATGGTGGGGCAAATGACGTTCACCGTAATGTGGTATTTGGCCAGCTCCTTGGCCAACGTCTTGGTCAGGCCAATCACGCCGAACTTGGACATCACATAATGGCCCAGGTTGGGAGTCCCCTTTAAGCCGGCGGTGGAGGAAATGTTGATGATGCGGCCAAAGCCCTGCTCCATCATAATTTTGGCGGCTTCCTTATCCACCCGCCAGGTCCCCATCAGGTTAATGTCCAGCGTCTGCATCACCTTTTCGTCGGTCAGCTCCCAGGTTTTACCAAAGGTCATGATGCCGGCGTTGCTGATGGCCACATCCACGGTACCAAAGGTCTCCTTGGCGGCGGCAAACATAGCGGCGACTTCCTCGGAGCTGGTGACATCGCACTTTACAGCCAGAGCCTTCCCGCCGGCCGCTTCAATTTGAGCCAAGGCGCTCTTTACCCGCTCGTCCTCGGGAGGGAACAGGTCGCCAATCACAACGTTAAAGCCCTGTTTGGCAAAGGCAATAGCATGGCTCAGGCCCTGACCCTGAGCGCCACCGGTGATAACAACACACTTAGACATAGCAATTACTCCTTTTTAAATTGATTTTTAACCGTTGTTTTGGGCCAGCATTTCTCGAATATCCGCCAGCTCATGGAACATGGGCAGCATCCGGTCAAAGGCCAGCTTGGAAGCGGCATACATCCGATCATAAATCGCAGCAGTTTCGGGCTGGGGCTTATCCACCCGCTCCACCTGTACCAGCGCTTGGGCCGAGGCAATATCGTCCCAAATCCCGACGGCTACGCCGCCGCAAATCGCCGCCCCCCAGGAATTGGCCTCCTGGGTCATGGTGGTAATGGTAATCTCCCGTTGCAGCACGTTGGCAATAATCTGCGTCCACACCGGGTCCTTTGCCCCCCCGCCGATCATGGTGATTTTTTTCACCCCGCCGGGAGCGTTGGCCGAAATTTGCTCCAGCATGCTCCGCAGCACATAGGCGGTGCCTTCCATCACGGCCCGGCAGAAGTCTGCATAGTCGTGGGTCAGCTCCAGACCTAAAAAGCAGCCCCGGGCGTCCACCTCGTTGTAGGGAGCGCCGCCCCCCCGCAAGAAAGGCATAAACAATAAGCCCTTGGCCCCCACGGGAGAGGCCTTGACCAGTTCTTCAATGGTATCGTAGTTTACGGCATCCTTTAGGCCGGGAATATTATTGACCAAATCCCGCATCCACCGGTGGGCAATGCCACCGCAAAAGCCCATCACATGGGGCAGGTAGCCCTGGCCGTCCACCGACAAAAAGTTGACCAGCCGGGCGTCAAAGTTCATATTGGGTTCGGCAGAGTACATTCCCATCCAGGCCCCGGAGCCAATGTAAATATAGGCTTCGCCTTCCTGGGCCACCCCGGCGCCCATGGCCGCAATGGTCACATCGCCGCCGCCTACGCTCACCGGCGTCCCAGCGGGAATCCCGGTTTCCTTCGCCGCCGCCTCGGTCACGTACCCCATAATGGAGTTCCCTTTTTGGATGGGGGGCATTTTAGCCGGGTCAATCCCGTAAAGCTCCAGCAGCTTGGGCGAATACTCTTTCTTTCGGATGTCCATCATGGCGCAATCCGAAGCATCGGAATAATCGGTGACCATGTTGCCGGTCAGCTTCCAGGAAATAAACTCTTTTACCTGCAAAAACTTGTGGGTCTTTTCGTACAGCTCCGGCATGTTTTCCTTAATCCATGCAATCTTAAACCCGGTATAGGTCTCCTGATCCATGGCGCCGCCGGTAATGTTATACAGGTTCTCCTCGCCCCCCAGGGCTTCGCAAACCCGTTTGACCTGTTCTTTGCTTCGCATATCGGCCCAAATCCACACCGGATCAACCAGCAGGTTGCCGTCTTTGTCGATGGGGATGGCCGAGGACATTTGGGCGCTGGGGGCTACCACCGCAATATCCGCCGGGTCAATCTCCGGCAGGGCCAGCAGTTCTTTGGTGGCCTCTACAAACGCCTCCCACCATTCCCGGGGGCTTTGCATTACATAATAGGGTTGCGGAAAATACGTGGGGTACTCCCGGTAACGGGCCGCTACAATCTCGGCTTTTTCGTTAAACACCGTTACCTTGGCACCGGTGGAACCAAAGTCCAGTGCAAGAATCAGCTTTGCCATGTGTTTCCCTCCGCTTCTGTTATTGGGTCAAATCAGCGCTGAGCCGCATAGGACATAATGGTGTCCTGATCCAGCCCTTCGCCCTCCAGCTCGGCCGTAACCCGGCCCTCCCGCAGTACCAGCACCCGGTCGGCACAGCCGATAAGCTCCGGCATTTCGGAAGAAATCAAAATCACAGCCACGCCCTGCCGGGCAATATCGGCAATCAGCTTATGAATCTCCGCCTTGGCCCCAATGTCAATGCCCCGGGTAGGCTCATCCAAAATCAGCACCTTGGGCTTGGTGGCCAGCCGGTTGGCCAGCGATACTTTCTGCTGGTTGCCACCGGACAGCTCCACCACGTTTTTGTCGATGCTGGTGGTCTTAATCTGCAACAGCTTCACATAGTCATCGGCCAGCTTCTTTTCGGCAGCGGCGTTTAGGAACCCGCCCTTACTCAGCTGGTCGTAGGAGGCCATGGCGATGTTTTCGCCAATGGACATCAACGGCACAAAGCCGTCCTTTTTCCGGTCCTCGGGCACATAGGCAATGCCCATCTTTAAGGCCTCGCCGGTGTTGCGGATATGTACCGGCTTGCCGTTCAGCAAAATCTCGCCGCTATCGGGCTTGTCCAGCCCGAAAATGCACCGGGCTACCTCGGTACGGCCGGCGCCTACCAGCCCGCTCATCCCTAGCACTTCCTTGGCGTGGACGGTAAAGGAAACATCGTCGAACACGCCTTTTTTGCACAAATGCCGGACCTCCAGCACCGCCTCGCCGGGTTCCTCCCGCTGGCGGTCGAAAATGTTGTTCAGCTCCCGGCCTACCATCATGCTGATAATGGTATCCTCTTTGGCCAGCCGGACGTTTTCCACGCCTACCAGCTTGCCGTCCCGCAAAATCGTAATCTTGTCGCAAATGCGGAAAATTTCCTGCATCCGGTGAGAAATATAAACGACGTAAATCCCGTCCTCTTTCAGCTTCTCGATAATATCGAAGAGCTTTTCCTTTTCCCGCTCGGTCAAGGAGGAGGTGGGTTCGTCCATAATAATCAGCCAGGCGTCGGTTTCCAGCGCCTTAGCGATTTCCACCATCTGCTGTTCCGAAATGGTCAGCGACCCGGCCTTCCGGCGGACGTCGATGCCCATGCCGAACCGGTCCATCACCTGTTGGGCTGCCCGGTTCATGGCCCCGATGTTTAAAAACACCCGGCCCCTTTTTTCCTCCCGGCCCAAAAAGATATTCTGGGCTACGGAAAGCTCGGGAATCAGCGCCGTTTCCTGGTGAATCAGGGCAATCCCCAGCTCTTTGGCCTCAATGGGGGTATTGACCTCCACCCGTTTCCCATTGATGTAAATGCCGCCGGTGGTGGCCGATTCCTCGCCGGACAAAATCTTCATCAGCGTGGACTTCCCGGCGCCGTTTTCGCCCATGAGGGCATGAACCTCGTGGGGGCGCAGGGTCAGGTTTACATTATCCAGGGCCTTCATGCTGGGGAAGGCCTTGGTGATGCTCCGCATTTCCACCACGGTGCGCTCGCTGCTGCGAATTTCTTCGTAGGTAGCCGCCGTTTCACTACCGGTTTTCTGACGTTCGGCCAGCTCGGCCGCACTCAGCTTGGGCACCAGCTTCTGATTAGAATAATAGGTAATCAGCAGGTCGGAGCCCACGGCAATCAGCACCAGGGCGCCGGTGCAAACATACTGGAAGTAGGTAGGCATCCGCAGCATACTCAGGCCGTTGCTGATAATCCCCACCAGCACAGCGCCAATGATGGTGCCTTTTAGGTTGCCCTTCCCGCCGTCCAGGCTGGTACCGCCCAAAACAGCGGCGGTAATGCAGTCAAACTCCAGCCCCTGCCCGGAATAGGGCTGGGCCGAGCCCATCCGGCCCACGCTGACGATGGCGCCGATACCGGCGATAAGCCCCGCCAGGGTATAGACCAAAATCAGTTTTTTGTCCACGTTAATCCCGCTGGCCCGGGCGGCGTCGCTGTTCCCGCCAATGGCATACAGCTCCCGGCCAAATACGCTGCGGTCGTTGACAAGGCAAAACACAATGTAGAGAACCGCCACGATTAAAAGCACCACCGGGATGGGGCCCACAGAGCCCTGCCCCACTGCTTTATAAAAAGCATTGTTTACCTTAATCGAAGAGGCATTATTGAGTAGCATAGTTGCGCCGCGGCCAAAAAACTGCATCCCCAGCGTAACGATAAATGCTGTGATTTTCAACTTCCCAACAATAAACCCGTTTACAAAGCCAAATGCGGTGGCCAGAGCCACTGTGGAAACAACCGCCAGTACCGTGCTGCCGGTGCTGTTTAACACCACAATGCCCAGCATCCCGCTGAAGGCTACGTTGGAACCCACAGACAGGTCGATGCCGCCTGTTAGAATAATAAAGGTCACGCCAATAGAAACAATCAGCGTTACCCCCACCTGACGGGCAATGTTCATCAGGTTGGAGGTGCCCAAAAAGGCGGGATTGAGGCTACCAAACACAATGATTAAAATCACGGTGATGGCAATCAGCATCAAATACCGCAGGGCCGAAACCGAAAGCTTCCCTTTTTCTTTTTTCGTCGTCTGGTTTTCCATGAATGATACCACTCAATTCTTTTCCGTTTCGTTCTCGGAGGGATTTGTAGGGCAATACAGGGCCGGCCGCAGCCGGCTTTGGGATAGCAACAGGTGAGTCGCAAGTATGGAAGTATGTGGCGCACACGGGAGCGTATACGCCACATACCAAAGGCTTACAAAATCTTAGTCCCTAAAATCAGTCGTACATCCCGGTGAACTCGTTCATGTAGTCAGAGCACTTGGCAATGGCTTCTTCGGCGGTGCACAGGTTGAACTCGTGGTTGGTCACGTTGGTCTTTACCAGCTCCTGAACCTCGGTGTCGCAGGCAACATACAGAGGCAGGTATACGGTGGTGGGCACTTCCTTGCCCCGCAGGATAGCGTCGGCATAGGTCATGCAGTGGTAACCGTCCCGCAGGCTGGAGAAGAAAGCCTCGGCCAGCACCTTGCCGTCTACGATGTACTCCAGGCACTCCATTTCACCGTCGTTACCGGTAATCTTAATGTCATCGATCCGGCCGGCATTCACAACGGCATTCACCACCGCAGGGGTAGCACCGTCGGTCTCGCACAGGATGGCATCAATGTCTTCGTACTGGACCAGCCAGCTGTTGATAACGTCAACGGCCTTGTTGGGGTCCCAGTCGCAGGGCTGGGTATCCAGCAGGGTGATGTTGGGGTAGTCGGCAACGGCGTCGTAGAAAGCCTTGGTCCGGGAATCGGAGGCTTCGTGGCCAATCTGGCCCTGCATCAGCAGAACGTTGCCTTCGCCGCCCATGGCTTCAAAGGTGGCATAGCAGGCGCCCAGGAAGCCGTCGTAGTGGTCGATCAGGCAGTTATAGTCGGCGTTCTCCATGGGGCTGCGCAGAGAGACCATGATGATCCCGGCGTCCTTGCCCTTCTGGAACACGTCCTCCAGAGCTTCGGCGTCCTGCGGGTCGGCAATAATCATGTCATAGCCCAGCTCGATGAAGTTTTCGATGATGGAGATTTCGTTTTCGATGCTGTTTTCGGCAAACTGTTCATCCAGCTTGTAGCCGTAGGCATCGGCAGCTTCGTGGAAAGCCCGGGAAGCATCTACATAGTAGGTGTTGGTGGAGTTGATTTGGCACAGACCAATGGTTTTCTGGTCGCCGGTCTCCCCTTCGGCGTTCCCGTCCTCCTGGGTCTGACCCGACTGCTGATTATCGTTGGTCTTGTTGTCGCTGCTGCTGCAACCGGCAAAGGCCGCAACCATCATGACAGCTGCCAAAATCAGTGCTAACTTCTTTTTCATTGTTTTCCTCTCTTTCTTGTAAATTTTTCCTGTTTACATTCCCTTTATCCTGAATGCTCCTGCAAGCATTTCAAGCTTTTTGAGACTGTGCGAACAAGCGGGCTTTGGCCTCAATCTCCTGCCGGGCCTTCAGCTGCTTGCTGGCATAGTTGAGCAACAGGGCCAAAATGATAATCAGGCCCTTAAAGCACTGCTGGGCAATGGTGGGGATGGAAAGGAACACCAGCAGGCTGCTGACAATCCCCAAAAAGATAACCCCCAAAAACGTCCCCAGCAAATCGCCCTTGCCGCCTTCGATGGCCGTGCCCCCGATGATGACCGCCATTAAGCAGTCCATCAGATAGCTGTCGCCGCCGCTTTCCTGGGTCACCTGCATAATGCGGGAGCCCATCACGATAGCGGCCACGCCCATGGCCACGCCCAGGATGACGTAGGTAAAGAATTTGTACCGTCCGGTTTTGATACCGGCCAGCTGGGTGTTTTTTTCGGAAGAGCCGATGGCGTACACATAGCTGCCAAAGGGCGTCCACTTTAAAAGCACCACGGCCACGGCAAAAAACACAAGGAAAATCAGAGTGGAGACGGGGAACTGCCCGCCCAGCACGCCGCCGGAGGCAATGGCGGTAAACACATCGTCCTTTAAAAAGAACTTGCTCCCCGATGCAATCACGTTCAGCACACCCCGGGTCACGAGCATGGTCGCCAGCGTGGTAATAAAGGGAATAATCTTCGCTTTGGTAATCAGCAGGCCGTTGACAATGCCCAACAAAACGCAGGCAGCCACCCCGCCCAGCATAGCCAGCCAGGGGTTGCCGGTCTTGTTAAAAATCAGTCCCAACACAATGGCGCCCAAGGTTACGCCGTACCCGGTAGACAGGTCGATGCCGCCGGTCAGTACCACAAAGGTCATCCCCACCGCCAAAATACCCGGCGCCGAAATTTGCCGCATAATGCTCAGCAGGTTATCCACCGAAGCAAACCGCTTGTTTACACAGGTGGTCACAACGCTCAGCACCACGATCAAAATAATCAGGATGACTTTGCTCCAGTCAATATTTCGTTTCATCATTTGTTATTCACCAACCCTGCGACATGGTTTGGCCTATCTTAAAGCAGGCCGGCCTTTTCCAGGCTTTCTTTAATCTTTTTCTGCTGGGCCTCGGTGGCGTTGCTCAGGGGGTTCCGCACCACACCCAGAGGCAGGCCAATCAGGGAAGCCGCATACTTGTAACCGGCCAGGAAGGGGGCGCCCTTCAAAGCGGTCCGAATCTCCAAAACCTTCTTCTGGCACTCGAAGGCACCAGCCACATCGCCCTTAAACCAGGTATCGCACACGTCGATGATGGGCTGAGGGAACACGGCGGAAATCAGAGAGATAATCCCACAGCCGCCTACGGCCAGCGTGGGGAAAATGGTGGCATCGCTACCGGCTACGCACTCAAAGTGCTTGCCGGGCTTTACACCGGCCATCACACTTTGCAGGTGTACAATATCCTGGGTGCTGTCTTTGTAGCCGATGATGTTTTCGTTTTCGTTCACCAACCGAGCCACCAGAGCCGGCGTCATGGTGTTGCTGGTCTGGGGGGCGTTATATACAAACACCGGCAGCTTGGTAGCGGCCGCCAGCCCGGAGATGTACTGAAACATCATATCGGGGGTGCATTCCAATACGCTGGGCTGGGTGACGCAGATGGCGTCTACACCGGCCTCCACAAAAACATCCAGCAGCTTTTTGGCATCGCAATAGCGGAACTCGGCAATGTTGCCAAACACCGGGATTTTCCCGTCGGCCTTCTTCACGGCGGTTTCACACATGGCTTTCTTTTCTTCCAGCGTGGTATACAGGGCCTCGCCGGCTAAGCCGTTGACAAACAGGCCCTTAATTCCGGCGTTAATCTGGAAATCGCACTCGTTGGCATACATCCCCAGGTCCAGGGCCTCGTTCTGATCGAAGGTAGCAATCAGCTCGGTCACGGCGCCCTTTACCAAAAACTTGCTCAAATCCATGATATTTCCTCCTATTATAAATACGAAAGGCTTCGGTTTCCAAAAGGA
>CAKTER010000024.1 GCA_934552695.1 uncultured Eubacteriales bacterium | reverse complement strand
GGATGATGAGCGTGAATCTGGCGAAGGTTTCGGCCACTGGCCAAATTACGGTCCCGGTGGAAATCCGGCGGATGCTGGGCTTAAAATCCGGCGATAAAATTTTGTTTTTCCAAAATCCCAATGGGGAAGTGGTGCTGAGCAATGCGTCGGCCCAGGCCATTCAAAAGGCGCAAACGGCCTTTGCCGGGGCGGCGGAGGCCCTGGGGGTGGCCGATGAGGCGGACGTGCAGGCGCTGGTGGACGAGGTGCGTTACGGAAGGGAAGGCTGAGCCATGCGGATATTGGTAGATACCAATGTGCTGTTTTCGGCGCTTTTGTTTCCGGGCTCCCGTCCGGCCCAGGCCCTGCTGCGGGTCGTGGCCCGGCACGAAATGGTGCTGTGCGACCGGAATATTGCGGAGCTGCGGAGCATTTTGGAGCGTAAAGCGCCCCGGTATTTGCCCGACGCCGAGGTGCTTTTGGCCGAACTGCCCTACGAACTAATCCCGGCGGTGGAGTATGCCGAAAAGCTGATTCGGGACGCTAAAGACCAGCCGATTTTAAATGCGGCTGTGGTAGCCGATGTGGATATGATTTTGACGGGGGATAAGGATTTTTTGAGTATGGGACTGGAACATCCCCAATGTTTGACGGTGGCACAGTTTTTGGAATGGGACGAAAGCGAGGGCTAAAAAAGGCGCAGTCCCCGCTGCGCCTTACAGTACCTTATAAAATTGGTAGTGCTCCCCGTCGAACTGGAAAAACTTAAAGGCATAATCCGTATAGGCCTTTTGTACTTTTTTGTTATCGCTGCATTCAACCATCACACAGCGGCAGGGGATGTAGGCGCTGGAAGCCCGAATTACCGCAAAAGCTCCCGGCTGGAGAGATTGGTCCGGCAAAGACGGCCATCGGCTGTGCGGGCTATGTATTTTCCCAGCTGACCGATCAGCACAAAATGAAGGGAGGCCGAGTCTTTAAAGCCGCTGACATGCTGAATGTTCCGCTTGGAGGCTGTCGAAGGAATCAGCGTTTTGTGAGACAGGGTAAAATATCCGGCGATTTGAATGCGCCCGGCGTCAAAGGCCTCTTCGTCTACCATTAAATAGACCGAGCACCAGCGTCGTTCCAAAAATGGGACGGCCTTTTGCTGCAAAAAAATCTCAATGTCCTCATCCAAACAGCACCGAAACGAACGAAGAGCATCCAACACCCGGCTGGAATCTCCGGTGTCCGATGCTCTGGATAGTAAATCGCTTAGCGAAATACAAAGGTAGCTAATTTTTCTTTTCCTTTGCACAGAGAGGACGAATCGACTACTTTTTCACGCACGGCAGTCGAAGCGTCCAGCTCTTTTTGCAATTTTTTGAATGCCTCGGGGTCTTTTACAATGAACTCCTTGGTAATCGACGAAGTAGCCATAATAACACCTCCCTGAAATATGATATGCTGTTAAGAAGCCGATGATGCAGGACATTGTTAGTATCATTATTATAAAAGCAAAGCAACATTTTGTCAACCAAAACCGCCAAATTGCCGGTTTCGTGCTGTTTTCGGCAAAAAAGGATGCAAGGATGCACAGTTCACCTGCGCCATTCGCAAACCGCCCCTCCGGGGCTTCCCGCTGCTTCGCAGCTCCTTTTGCTCATAGACGGGCGCTCCCTCTGTGCGGCGGGTGGGGCGTTCCCCATGCAAGCACGACCCCGGCGCACACGCAGGCCGCACCACAGTTCACCCGCGCCATTCGCAAACCGCCCCTGCGAAAATGACTGAAATATTTCGTATATTACACTTAAATTACAAGTAAGGCGAAATCCTTGACGGAAAATTTTAAGTCGTGCTATAATCCGAAGTGTAAAGGGGGACTGCACCTTAGGCCCTCCGAAAGATTCTACACAACATTTTTATTATTTTTAAGGAGGAAGAAAGCATGAAAAAGAAGTTAGCACTTCTGCTTGCTGCCGTCATGGTTGCCGCTATGGTACCCGTAACCGCCATGGCTGCCAGCAAGAACCAGGTGAGCAAGGTCCTGTCTGTGACCGCTGACACCTTGACCGAAGGCCAGACTGAGCTGGTCATCACCGAGCAGGACGGCCTGACCGCCGCTGGTCTGGACCAAGGCTCCATGACCTTTGCTCTGAACCTGAATGGCGCCGAGTGGGCCAAGGACGGTGTCACTACCGATTCCGCTTTTGAGACCGCTATGGAGACCGCCATCACCAGCAGCGTTGGCACTGTTGCCGACGTTGTAAAGGTTACCAGCACCATGCTGACCGTTAAAATTACCGGTCTGACCGCTGGCGACAAGCCCAAAATTATTGCTCCTATCTACGCCAAGGTAACTGGTGCCGAGACCGCCGAAATCGAAATCGACGGCATGGCTTCCAACCTGAAGTCCGAGACTCTGACCTTTGCTAAGGTTGTGACCGGTGCTACCACCGCTTCCATCGAGTCCGTGACCAGCGTGGACACCGGCAACACCGCCATCAAGGCCATCGTAATCAAAGAGAACGTGGCCGGCACTATCACCAACAAAAAGCTGACCCTGAAGCTGTATGGCAACTTCGAGTTCACCAGAACCCAGAACGTAACCATTACGGATGTTGCTACCGGCGCTACCGTTGGTACTGCTACCGGTTATGTGCAGGATGATGCTCAGAAGGTTGAGATTACTCTGCATGACGTAAACGCTGCTAAGAAGTCTCAGCTGGTTATCAGCGGTCTGACTCTGACCGCCACCGACGACGCCGTTTCCGGCGACGAAGCCGAGATCTACATCTCCGGCGCTGGTACCACCTCCGAATCTCTGGTTGTTGCCAAGTATGTGGAGTACGGTGTGGTTGTTTCCGTAGAAGACAAGGACCTGCCCGTTATCTACGCTGGTACCGACAACACCACCAAGACCCTGAAGGTAACCCTGAAGGAAAACGTGGCTGGCAGCTGGCTGGCTAACCGCAAGACCACCTTCAAGTTCCCCGAAGGCATCAAGGTAAAGTCCATCGACGTAACCAAGAGCACTGGTGTTACCGTTACCGATACCACCTTTGCTGCTAATGGCAAGACCAACAACACCCTGACCCTGTCTGGCCTGACCACCACCGGCAAGGTAACCCTGACCGCTCGTTTCGTACTGCTGGCTGCTCCCGACTTCGAGGGTGATGTAACCCTGACCGTTGGCGGCGCTGCTCTGGCCGAAGACACCGAGCTGAAGGTTGCCACCGTAAAGCCCCTGTTCACCGTTGAGACCGAAATCAACGAAGTAAAGATCGACTACCGGAACACCAAGGTTGCCGACCTGGTCATCAAAGAGACCAAGGCTGGCGCTCTGGCTAAGGGCACCGGCTCTCTGCTTCTGCAGGCCGAAGACATGAGCTTCGAAGATGGCTCCAAGTATGAAATCGTCGAAGGCGACATCAAGATTGACAGCGTAAAGGTTTACAGAGACGGCTATATCTCCGTCAACGTGAAGAGCGCTTCTGTGAAGACTCCTTCTACCATCAAGCTGAGCAACCTGTCTCTGTACATGAGCCGTAACCTGCCTGCCGGCGACTACAGACTGTACAGCGTACAGGGCGCCGGTGCCTCCAACTTCGCTACCTATGCCAGAACCGAAGAGGCTCTGAAGTTCGATACCAACGAAGTAACCCTGCTGAACAACTACGTGACCATCGTAACCGCTGGCCGCGACCAGGACGACAGCACCTTCACCACCACCGTTAAGGTAACCATCGGCGCCAACACCATGACCGCCGGTACCAAGACCATCGACCTGGATGCTCCCGCTTACATCAGCAATGGCTACACCATGCTGCCTGTTCGCGCCGTAGCCGAGGCTCTGTCCGGTTCCGCTCAGGTTTCCTGGGACGACGCTACCAAGACCGTTATCATCTTCTTCGGTTCTCGGATCATCAAGATGACCATCGGTTCTAAGGAAATGATCATCAACGGTACTCCTACCACCATGCAGGCTCCCGCTGAGATCACCAACAGCCGTACCTTCATCTCCCTGCGCGACCTGGCTTATGCCCTGGGTCTGAACGACGACAAGATCGCCTGGGACGACGCTACCAAGACCGCTACCCTGAACTAAGCGAAAGCTTACGACGGATAACATCTGAATAGCAAACCCGACCGGCCCCCTTTGGGGGCCGGTTCTTTGTATTTTTACGGGTGTTTGCTTCAGGCTCCCTTGTGCAAAGAGGAGTGACAGCCGTTCGGCCGTCGGAGGGATTGCTTAAAGAGAGAATTGGCTCAATACAACCCCTCCGGTATGGCTTACGCCATACCACCTCCCCTTCACAGGGGAGGCGAGGGTCAAGGTAACGTCTGTCTTTCTCCCCCATTGTTAACATCTTCCCTCCTTTGTAACGAAATCTTAAATAAACTGCTGTTGTATTTGCCGCAAAAAATTGCTATGATAAAAGCAAGGTATTGCAGATTAGGCAAGGAGGGAATTTGTATGAAAAATTGGAAAGGCGTTTTAACCGGCTTTGTGGCGGGCATCCTGTGTACCGGGGCCGTGGCGGCGGCTGCCGGGGTCACCGTGCAAACCAACCTGATGGACAACGCCCGGATTTTTGTGGACGGCCAGCTCAAGGCCATGCCCGAGGGCCAGAACGTTTTAAACTACAACGACCGCATTTATGTGCCCATCCGCTTTGTGGCCGAGGCCACCGGCGCCACCATCAACTGGGATGCTACCAACAACTATTGCATGGTCACCACCAACCCCAAGGTGGTGGAAAAAATCGTAGAGGTCCCGGTAGAAAAGATTGTGTATGTGGAAAAGAGCGAGGAAAGCAGCACCACCAAGACCTATAAAAAGCTGCCCATTAAGTACGAGACCGACGAGTACGTGATTTCCGTAACCGGGATTTCCCGCCGCACCAACGACAACACCACCAAGGTGTTTGTGACCGTGGAAAACAAGGAGGACAACACCAATACCATCCTGCTGCGGAACTGGAAGTGTACCCTGAACGTGGACGGCAAGGACTATGCCTACAACAACTTTAACGCCCAGTGCGAGCTGTTCGACAACAGCATTAACCCCGGCGAAAAGGTGGAGGGCTACCTGCTGTTCAACATTGTGCCCGAGGATTATAAGAATTGCGACCTGATGCTGATGCTGCAGGAGGACACCTCCAACACCGGCAGCTTTAAGGAAAAGCACTTCTATTTCCGGGTGAACAGCTAAGGAGAAAACCATGAAAAAACAGGCGGTTGCGGCGCTGTGTTTGGCGGCGCTGATGGCCTTCCCCACCCCGGCCTTTGCCTACAAGGCCCAGGAGATTAAGCGGGACAAGACGGCGGCCCCGGCGGTGGTGGACGAGCCGGTAAAGGACGAAAACGGACAGGTGAAGCTGACGCTGGCGGCGGCTACCAAGCTGGCCAAGGCGGAAAACAGCAGCCTAAAGGATTGGGCCGATAACACCGAGCTGATGGAAGGCTCTATGAAGCGGGCGGTGCAGGCCCTGAGCGGGCTGGTGCCCTCCACCGGGATTCCCGTGTGGGATCAGGATGCGGCGGACTTGGCGGCGCTGGCGGGGGTCAACGACCTGAAAACCAGCCAAAAAACCCTGCGGTATCAGGAGCCGCTGCTGGAGGAGTCGGTGGAGTACGGGGT
Source organism: uncultured Eubacteriales bacterium (assembly GCA_934552695.1). GTDB lineage: Bacteria > Bacillota > Clostridia > Lachnospirales > Anaerotignaceae > CAKTER01. Next base: position 8,299 of record CAKTER010000024.1, on the reverse strand, counting down.
GCTGAGCGTGTACAACGGGCTGGTGCGGCTGGACTTGAACTTGCAGCTGGCCCAAAAGAGCTACGAGCGCACCCAGGCGCTGGAGCAGGCGGCGGCGCTGAAGCATAAGCTGGGGCTCCTCAGCCAAAACGATTTGACCACCGCCCAAAACAACACGGCGGCGGCCAAGGCCCAGTGGGATGAGCTGCGGGCCTCCCGGAACGAGGTGTACCGGAGCCTAAAGACCATGCTGGGGGTTGGCTACGATTTTGTGCTGGACTATGCCCCGGCCGCAGAGGTCCCGGCGCTGGAACCGGCGGCGGATTATGTGACCCGCAGCAAGGCGAAGTCCAACAGCCTGAAAATTCAGGAGCTGACGGTGGAGGCCGCCCGGTACGATGTGGATTTTTACTACTACCAGACCGAGGGCGACTATGCCCAGATTAAGGCGAAGCTGGCCAGTGCGGAGCGGTCGTACAAGGACGCTGTGCAGACCTATGAGAACAACCTGTACAAGCTGAGCGAGAACCTGCCCCTGTTGCAGCAGGCCGTGGCCAACAAGCAAAAGGAGCTGGAAAAGGCCCAGAAGGATTGGGAGACCGGACAGCTGAGCCTGAGCCTGGGGCTTTTGAGCCAAAACGACGCCCGGGGGCTGGACTTGGCGGTTTTGCAGGCCCAAAGCGCCCTGCTTTCCGCCCAGTGCGACTTAAGTGCGGCGGTGTACCAATATCAGCACCCGGATATGGCCGGGGGCGGCAGTAAGTGAAGGACGAAGGGGAGCCTGCGGGCTCCTCTTTTGCTTGGAGCGGCTCTTGCGGCGGGGAGGGGGAGATGGTAGAATAAAAATACCCCCTTGTGTGGATGGTGAGGGGCGCTTTGAGAAGAAAACCCGGGAATCCCTTGGTTGGCGCAGGCGGAAGCCGCACCGGGGGAACCGATACAAAAAAGGAGAGCCTTTTGGAAAAACACGAGCGGCCCGCAGCGGCCCAAAAGCTAATCGATTGGTACAAGCAGGCCGAGCGGCCCCTGCCCTGGCGCACCCGGCCTACCCCCTACCGGGTGTGGGTTTCGGAAATTATGCTCCAGCAGACCCGGATTGAGGCGGCCCTGCCCTATTTTGAGCGGTTTATGGCGGCCTTTCCCACGGTGGCGGCGTTGGCCGAAGCCCCGGAGGAACGGGTGCTGAAGCTGTGGGAGGGGCTGGGGTATTACAGCCGGGCCAAAAATTTGCAAAAGTGCGCCCGTATTTTGGTGGCGGACTACGGCGGGGAGCTGCCCCGGACGGCGACGGAGCTGAAAAAGCTGCCGGGGATTGGGCCTTATACCGCCGGGGCCATTGCCTCCATTGCCTATGGCGAAAAAGCGGCGGCGGTGGACGGCAACGTGCTGCGGGTGGTGGCCCGGCTGACCTGCGATGACCGGGATGTGCTGCAAGCGGCGGTGAAAAAGGAGATGACGGCGCTGGTGGAGGACTGGATGCCCGCCGCCGAGACCGGGGCCTTTACCCAGGCGGTGATGGAGCTGGGGGAGCGGGTATGCCTGCCCAACGGGGTGCCCTTGTGCGAGAGCTGCCCCTTGGCGGAGCTTTGCCGGGCCCGGGCCTTGGGCCGGGAACAGGCGCTGCCGGTACGCACGCCACCGAAAGAACGCCGGGTGGAGGCCCGGGAGGTGTTCGTGTTTGTCTGCGGCGGCCGGTTGGCCCTGGAAAAACGGCCGGATACCGGGCTTTTGGCGGGGCTGTGGCAGTTGCCCAATGCTTTGGCCGGGGAAAAGGGGCCGGCGGACTGGGGGCTTTCGGTAAAAAGCGTGGAAAAGCTTCCGGCGGCCCGGCACATTTTTTCCCACATCCAGTGGGATATGACCAATGCGCTGGTGGAAACGGAAGAAACCGGCGGCGGCTTTGTGTGGGTGACCCCGGAGGAGGCGGCGGCGCATTACGCCCTGCCCTCGGCCTTTAAGCCGGTGTGGAGGGCGGCGCTGAAGGCGCTGGAGACCGGGGAACCGGCGGGGAAAAAACGAAAAAATAGAGCGGAAAAGGGGCTGGATACATGGAAATGAAAAAAATCGGGTTGATTGGACTGGGGGCCTGCGGCACGGTTTATGCCGCCGCCTTACAACAGGCCTTTGGAGAAAACTTCCGGGTGGTGGCCCGGGGCCGGCGGGCCCGGCGGCTGGGGGAGTGGCGCTTAAACGGGGAGCCCCTGCACTTTTTAACGCCGGAGGAGGGTTGGCAGGCCGATTTGCTGTGGGTGGCTGTGAAAAACTATGACCTGGAGACGGCCATTGACGATATCCGCCCCTATGTGGGCGCACATACCGTGCTGCTGCCTACCCTCAACGGGATTTCGGCCAAGGCGGTGCTTTCTGCGGCCTTCCCCTACAACACGGTGCTGTACGGGGTGGATATGCGGATTGACGCCCTGCGGCAGGAGAACGGAGTCGTTTTAACAAAACCGGCGCATATTGTGTTGGGGAAGGAGTATAACGAGAATCCCGACCCGGAGGTGCTGGCCGTGGCGGCGGTGCTGGAGCAGGCAGGCATCTCCCACGAGATAGGGGCCAACATGATTCGGGAGACCTGGAAAAAGTGGATGTGGAACATCGGCTTTAATCAGGTGACGGCGGCGTTGGACGCCACCTACGGCGATGTGGCCACCATCCCCGAAATTTACGATTTGGCCGAGCGGGCCATGTTCGAGGTGTATGCGGTGGCCCAATACATGGAGATACCCCTTTCCACCGACGATATTTTGGTAAAGCGCTACGCCTACCAAAACGCCGCTCCCTACGGCAAAACCTCCATGGCGCAGGATATGGAGGCCGGACGGCCCACCGAGGTGGAGTATTTTGCGGGGATGCTTAGCTCCCTAAGCCAGCGCACCAACACCCCCTGCCCGGTAAACGAGGCCCTGTACCTTATCATTAAGGCCCGGGAGGCCCAAAAACGGGCGGCGGCAGGGAGGGAGACGATGCCATGAGGGTATTTTTCACAGTCAGCGGGGGCCTGTGGGTTTGGGTGCCGGTGGTGCTGGCGGTTGAAATTTTAGTGCTTTCCATCCGGCTATGGCAGCGGGTGCGCCGGTTGGGCGATCCGCAACAAAATACACGGCGGGGGCCAATCCGTCTTTTGCTGTGCCTGCTGGTGGGGCTATGGGCCTTTCGGGGGCAGCAGGGAGTGCTAAACAGCTTGGGGCTGGGGCGCTCGCCGGCCTGGACGGTGACGCTGACCTTGTTTTATGGCTATCTGATTTACTGGGCGGTGCGGAACCTGGTGCTGTGTCCTGGGCTGCGGGAGGGCGGCATTCTTTCGGAGGCCCGGCTGCCCCATGACTGGGCGCAGGTGCATCAGGTGACACGGATTGGCAGTAAGGCTGTGTGCTTTTATATGGACACCGGCCGCTCCTGCGTGCTGCGGACAACCTCGGAGCAGGACGCCGATAGCTTGTTGGAGCAGGCCGTGAGCTTATGGGAACAACACAAACGAGGGGGAGAATGCAGATGAACCATACACAGTTGTTTGCCCCGGGGCAAATTGGGAATATCCGGCTGCGGAACCGGGTGGTGATGACCGCCATGGGCACCCGCTACAACAACGAGGACGCTACGGTTTCGGAGCGGGAGCTGGCCTATTATGCCGCCCGGGCCAAGGGCGTGGGGATGATTGTGACCGGCAATTACATGGTGGCCCGGGACTGGCCGGCCATTCCGGGGCTGGGGTTTGCCAACCGAGACGAATTTTTGCCGGGGCTGACCCGGCTGGCGCAAACCATCCACCAAAACGGGGCGGCGGCGGCCCTCCAGCTGAACCATCCCGGGGCCCGGGCTTTTTCCGACCGGCCTATCCCCACCCCCAGCGGCATTTCCGCCTTTGGCCAGCCGGCCTACGAAATGACCCGGCAGGAGATTTTGGATTTGACCGAGGACTTTGCCCAGGCGGCGCTGCGGGCGCAAAAGGCCGGGTTTGACGGGGCCGAGTTCCACGGGGCCCACAACTATTTAATCTGCGACTTTTTGTCTCCCCACTTTAACAAGCGGACGGATGAATACGGCGGCAGCCTGGAAAACCGGATGCGGCTGATGACCGATATATTTCACCGGGCCCGGGAGCTGACCGGCCCGGACTTCCCCCTGTGGTTCCGGCTTTCGCTGGACCAGTTTATGCCCGACGGGCTGGGGCTGGAGGAAATGCTGCTGGTGTGCAAGCGGCTGGAGGCGTTGGGGGTGGCGGCCATCGACGCCTCGGTGGCCGGGGCCGGCAACGGCCGGGCCCATACCATCGAGCCCATGGTCTACCCCGAGGGCTGGCGGCGGCACTTGGCCCGGGCGGTGAAAAAGACGGTGCATATCCCGGTAATTGCTACCACGGTGATTCGGCACCCGGATTTTGCCGAAGAGCTGTTGGAGGCCGGGGATATGGACTTTGTGGGCTTGGGCCGGGCGCTGCTGGCCGACCCGGAATGGCCCCAAAAGGCGGCGGAAGGCCGGGCGGCGGACATTCGTCCCTGTATTTCCTGCTGCCGCTGCATTGAAAACATGGGCGAGGGCGGGAGCATTATCTGCTCGACCAACCCGGCCTTGGGCCGGGAATGGGAGGAGCCGGAGGTGGAGCCCGACAGCCGGGGCAAGCGGGCGCTGGTGCTGGGCGGCGGCCCGGCGGGCATGGAAGCGGCCCGGGTACTGGCCCGGCGGGGCTTTGCGGTGTCGCTGTACGAAAAAACCGACCATGTGGGTGGGCAGATTGCATTGGCGGCCCAGGCTCCCCACAAGGAAAAAATGCAATGGCTGGTGGATTGGCAAAAACGCCAGCTGGAGGAGCTGGGGGTGGAGGTATGGCTGAACTCCGCCTTGACCGCCGGAGAGCTGTGCGCCCGGGAGGCGGATGTGATTGTGGACGCCACCGGCGCCGCCCCCTTTATTCCCGCTGCGCTTCCCGGAACAGACAGCCCGCTGGTGAAAACCCCGGTGGACGTGCTTTCCGGCGCCTGGCAGCCCCGGGGGCAGCTGATTGCCGTGATTGGCTCGGGCATGACCGGGCTGGAAACCGCTGAAAAGCTGGTAGAGGCGGGGAACATGGTGCGGATTTATGAAATGGGGGATACGGTGGCGCCCGGGGCCAGTCCCTCTAACCGGGGCGAAAGCCTGCTGCGGTTAAACGTGGCCGACGTAGCCATCCGGGTGAACGAAAAGCTGACCGGGGTGGGCAGCGACCGCATCTATTTGGAAAACACCCAATCCGGGCTGGCCTATGAACTGCCGGTGGACGGGGTGGTGCTCTCCCTGGGGGTGCGGCCTACGACTACATTGGCGGCAGATTTGGCCGGGAAGGGCCGGGTCGTTACCGTAGGCGACGCCAAAAAACCCGGGCGCTTGCAGGAGGCGGTACGGGCCGGGCATTTGGCGGGCCGCAATGCTTAAAACGGAAAAGAAACGCAAAGGAAAGAGGCTGTCACAACTGTGGCAGCCTCTTCGATAAGGGGAAGAAGTAGAAAGAATGTTAGAGGTTCGGGGCGGCGGGGAACCGCCCCGGGGGGAGAACTAACATCCTCAGGAGTCAGTATGCCCGGTGAGCCAAAGTTTATACCGCCGGAATTAAAATTATTTTTCTTTTTGGTTTTCGTCGTTTTGGGGCAGGGCAAAGGGCTGCTCCTTGGCAAAGGTGAATTTTTGCGTGTGGTAGAGGCTGCAATAGCCCGAGGCCAGGTAGCTTACGGCAATGGCTACGAAAAAGTAAGGCATATCCGTTAAGCCGAACAGCTCAAAGCTGAGCACCAGAGAGGCCAGGGGGCAGTTGGTGACCCCGCAGAACAGACTGACCATGCCCAAAGCGGCGCACACCGCCGGAGAAAGCCCCAGCAGGTTGGCAAACAGCGCCCCAAAGGTAGCCCCCACAAACAAGGAGGGGACAATCTCGCCGCCCTTAAACCCGGCCCCCAGGGTAAGGGCGGTAAAAATCATTTTTAGGAGAAAGGCCGCCGGGGCAACCTCCCCCTCCATGGCCTGCTCGATGAGGGGCATCCCCGCCCCCAAATAGTCCTGAGTCCCCAACAGCAAAGTCAGGGCCAGCACCAGCGCCCCGCCCAAGGCCGCCCGCAGGTAGGGGTTTTTCACTTTTCCGTAGGTGTGGCCGGCGGTGTGGAGCAGCCAGCAAAATACCCGGGCCAACAGGGCGCACAGCACTGCCAGCACCAGGAGCCGACCCACCCCGGCCGGGGCCACGTCGGGGAGCTGGTGGATAAAAAACCGCTCGGGGGCAATGCCGCACAACAGAGCCATTTGGCTGGCCACAAACCCGGCAAATACGCTGGGGAGCAGGGCGGCGTAATTCATAGCGCCTACGGCGGCCACCTCCAGGGCAAACACGGCGGCGGCCATGGGCGTGCCGAACAGGGCGGCAAAGGCGGCGCTCATGCCGCACACAATCATCATTTTCCGGTCGGCGGCCGAAAGCCGAAAGCACCGGCCCAGCTGGCTGCCGATGCTGCCGCCAATCTGTAGGGCAGCCCCCTCCCGGCCGGCAGAGCCACCCACCAAATGGGTCAGCACGGTGCCGATAAAAATGCTGGGGAACATGTTAAAGGGCAGGTTGCCGTCGGTATGGAGGGCGGTCAGCACCTGATTGGTCCCGCCGTCTTTTTGGTTGCGAAGCAGGTGGTAGACCCCGACTACGGCCAAGCCGCCTACGGGCAGGCCGTAGATAATCCAGGGATGTTGGGTGCGGAAGCCGGTGGCGGCGGCCATGCATTTGGCAAAGGCTACGCCTACCAGCCCTACCACCAGCCCCATCAGCAGGGCCAGCAGCAGCCACTTGCCCAGCAGCAGCAGGGTTTGCCCAAAGGAGCGGGCCTCGGTTTTTAAATGTTCCATAATCGTCCCCTCTTTTTTTAAAAAAATCCAATTCCAAGTATAGCTTTTTTTCACAAAAGCGCAAGAGTGCCAGAAATTATTTGTTGTTTTTCCGCCAAAAATCATATATAGTGTTCTGTGGGAAAGAATCGACGCAGATTTTGCGTATATAAATAGGAAAGTATGGTTTAGGAGGACTGCCTGTATGAGAGTGGGCGTAGACATCGGTTCCACAACGGTCAAGGTTGTTGTGGTCGATGAGAACGATCGTATCGTGTTTGGCCGCTACCAGCGGCATTTTTCAGAGATACAGGGGACGCTAAAGGAAATGGTGGCCCAGGCCCGGGAGGCGCTGGGGGACAAACCGGTATCAGTGATGATTACCGGCAGCGGCGGCGTGTCGTTGGCCGGCGTTTTGGGCGTGCCCTTTGTGCAGGAGGTGGTTTCCACCGCCACCGCCATTGAGAAAAACTATCCCCAGACCGACGTCGTGATTGAGCTGGGCGGCGAGGACGCCAAAATCATTTATTTTACCGGCGGCTCGGTGGAGCAGCGGATGAACGGCATTTGCGCCGGCGGCACCGGTTCGTTTATCGACCAAATGGCCTCCCTGCTGCAAACCGACGCCGAGGGCTTGAACGAGCTGGCCAAAAATTATAAAACCCTGTACCCCATTGCCTCCCGCTGCGGCGTGTTTGCCAAAACCGATATTCAGCCGCTTATCAACGAGGGGGCGGCCCGGGAGGATTTGGCGGCCTCGATTTTTCAGGCGGTGGTAAACCAGACCATTTCCGGCCTGGCCTGCGGCAAGCCCATCCGGGGCCATGTGGCCTTTTTGGGCGGGCCGTTGTTCTATTTGTCGGAGCTGCGGCAACGGTTTATCGAAACCCTGCGCCTCACCGATGAAACGGCCATTTTGCCCGAAAACGCCAACCTGTTTGCGGCCTTTGGGGCGGCCCTGTCGGCGCCCGCCGAAACCGGGGAGTACACCCTGCAAAGCCTGTGGCAGCGGCTGGATCAGGGCATTCAGCTGAAAATGGAGGTCAGCCGGCTGGACCCCCTGTTCCGGGACGAAGCGGACTATGCGGCCTTCCGGGCCCGGCACGACCAGGAGAAGGTGGGCCGGCAGGAGCTGGGCAGCTACCAGGGCGACGCCTTTTTGGGCATCGACGCCGGGTCTACAACGACGAAAACCGCATTGATTTCGTCCGATGGCAAACTACTCTATTCGTTTTATGCCAGCAACGAGGGCAACCCCTTAAAGGTGGTCATCCAGTCGTTAAACCAGCTGTACGAGCAAATGCCCGCAGGCGTGACCATTCGCAAGGCCTGCGTTACCGGCTATGGCGAGGGGTTAATTAAAGAAGCCCTCCGCTGCGATTTGGGGTACGTGGAAACGGTGGCCCATTACCGGGCGGCGGCCTTCTTTAAGCCCGACGTGGATTTTATTTTAGACATCGGCGGACAGGATATGAAG